>JBPCPB010000245.1:0-19985 GCA_050999735.1 Thermomicrobiales bacterium
TGGTTCGATGTTTCGACGCTCAAAGAACCCTATCGTGCCGAAGGAAAAAAGACCCTCGGCCTCGAAATCGTCGAGCAACTCGGCTGGCGCGTGCCGGACGTGATTATTTATCCGACCGGCGGTGGCACGGGCATCGTCGGGATGTGGAAAGCGTTCGCGGAACTGGAAGCGATGGGGCTGATCGGCCCCAGGCGGCCGAAGATGGTCGTCGTTCAGGCGGCAGACTGCGCGCCGGTTGTCCGCGCCTACGAGCATGGCGAGCGGCATGCCGCACTCTGGGAAAATGCGCACACCATCGCGCCCGGTATGCGCGTCCCGATCGCGGTCGGTGATTATTTAATTCTCGATGCGGTGCGCGAAAGCGGCGGGACCTGCATCACCGTCACGGACAACGAGATGGTGGAACTGGCGCCGCGGATCGCGGCGGCAACGGGTGTTTGGCCATCCCCGGAAGCGGCGAGCACCGTCGTCGCCGCGCGAAAATTACGCGAAAGCGGGTGGTTGAACGCAGATGACGAGGTCGTCTGCTTCTTCACCGCCGGTGGCATCAAGCACCTCGACCTCGCGACGGTGCCGACCGGGCCGATCCTCACGCCGGGCGATCCCGACATCAGCGCGGTCATTGATGCCGCGCTCGGCGGCGAGCGATAGCATGGCAGCGCAACCGACGCTCTTCAGCCGCATCATCGCGGGCGACATCCCCGCCGGTATCGTCTACCGTGACGAGTATTGCTTCGCCTTCCGCGATATCCAGCCGCACGCGCCCGTGCATCTACTCATCGTGCCGATCGAGCCAATTCCCAGCGTGGCGAACGTCGAGCCGGCGCACGAGCGACTGCTCGGCCACCTTCTTGTCATCGCGGCACGTCTTGGAGAGGAATTCGGCGTGGCAGGCTCCGGCTACCGGCTCATCATCAATCATGGCGACGACGCGGGCCAGACGGTGCCACACCTCCATCTCCATCTGATCGGCGGGCGGCCGCTCGGCGCGCTCGTCGGCGATGCGCAGTCATCGTCACATATGTAGGCTCAGAAAGGTACGCAACGGGGCGGGGAACGGGAGCCGGGGCATCCACCCGATGCACGGTCGCTCGCTGTCAGAACAGGAGGGATCACACATGCGACGAGTACTGATCACGCTCCTCATCGCACTCACCACCACCATCGTCGGGGCGTCGCCGACGCACGCGGCGGGCGGGTTTGCCAGCCCGGCGTTCGCGCAGCAATGGAAGCGGGGAGAGGCGATCGCTACGAACTTCTGGGGGCCGCTCGACACCGCCCACGACCCGATGAAGGAGCCGTACGCCGAAGCGCCGGGCGGCCAGCGGGTGGTGCAATACTTCGACAAAGCGCGCATGGAAGTCACACCGGACGGGCAACTCACCAACGGTTTGCTCGCCGTCGAACTCATCACCGGCAGACTCCAGTTGGGCGATGCTACTTTTGAACAGCGCCGCCCCGCCACCATCCCCCCGGCAGGCGACCTCGACAACACCTTCCCGATGTATGCCGACCTGCAGCGCTACATGGCGCCTGCCCCCGGCCCCGTTGACCAGGCGTTGACCATCGTCGGCCCCGGCGGCTCCGCCGATGTGTTCACCCGCGAGGACGGCGACCCCGCCGTCGCGATCGCCGTCAGCGACCGGGTAGGGCGGGATGTCTGGCACAACGTGCCACAGGCCTTCTCCCAGTTTCGGGAGCAGGTCGGGGTGGGGACGGTAGGACTGGCGATCACCGAGCCGGTCTGGGTGTCGATCAACGTCGGCGGCGTGCGCACGGCGGTACTGATCCAGGCATTTGAGCGGCGCGTGTTGACCTACACACCGACGAATCCGCCAGACTACCAGGTGGAGTTCGGCAATATCGGACAACACTATTTCCAGTGGCGCTATCCGAACGGGCTGCCGCCAAGCTCCGTGGTCATACCGAACCCGAAACCCGCGCAGGACTTCAGCACGTATGCGGATACGTGGGCGCGGCACGGGTTCGCGCTCGTCGTGCGCACCGATGGAACCGCGGATGCCTCATGGCGCATCTATCGGTCATGCGATGACGACCCGACACCGCCGTGCGATCAGGTGCAGGGAAACCAGATTCTTGACGGTGGTACGGCACATGTCACCTTCACCGCCATCGCGCCGGGAGGTGGCATCACCGGCATCGTGCAAGGCAGTACCGACCCCGACACGCTGATGGATGGACCGGTCTCCTTCAAACTGCTGCCGTATTACGACATGGCGCTCCTGACCGCCGGACCTGCGAACAACGGCATCGTCCTTTGCGGCTCCCATTTTGCGGACCTCGCGCCCCCGGATGTCGTACAGAATGCGCCATGCGGGGCCTGAGGGACACCCACGGGGAAGTAACCAGCATGCGAAGCGGCAGTGCCCCCAGCATCGAGGAGCGCACATGGGGACGATGAAGGACGCAACTCCTGACGAACGCTACACGATCGAGCGCATGCTCGGCGCGACGCCGTGCGGCCCCGTCTCCCTCGCCACCGACACGATTGCGCAGCGGCCCGTTGCGCTCTTCGACCTCCCCGCCGCGCGGCGGGATGCGGACCCTGCCGCCTACGCGCGGTGTCTCGCCCGCTTCCGGCGTGGTGCGGAGGTCTCCCGCCTCGTCCGGCACCCGAATCTCGCGGAGACATACGATTGCGTCGAGGGTCCGGACGGCGGCGCGCGGTGCGTCATGGAATATGTGGACGGCCCCGGCCTCAATCAACTGCTCGCGCGTGGCCCTGTATCCACGGAGCGCGCCCTGGCGATCGCGGCGGACATATGCCGCGCCCTCGCCGCGCTGCACGCGCGGGAGGTCGTCCACCGGAACGTCGCACTCGCGCATATCCGTATCGCGCCGGACGGCGCGGCAAAACTGACCGGGTACGGCGACGCGCAGATCGGCAGGGCGTCCCTTGCCTCCGGCCTGGGGATGGAGCGCCCCGGCACGCCGGGCTACATCAGCCCGGAGCAGGATGCGGGCCTCGGCGGCGTGGACGGGCGGAGCGACCTCTACAGCCTCGGCGCAGTGCTGTACGCGATGCTGGCCGGGGAGCCGTACGCCCGTCAGCAGCGGCCACTCGCCGCCGCGCGCCCCGACCTGTCCGCGCCCGTCGCCGCGCTTGTCGCGAAACTGCTGGAGCGGCAGCCCGCCTTCCGCTACCAGCGCGCCGAGGACGTGCTCCGTGACCTCGGCACGCTTCTCCCGCCGACCACAACGCCCGATGCGGCGGCCCCACGCGCGCCGTCGACCGCACCGGCGCCGGTACCGGCTGCCACATCGCTGCCCTCCCTGTCCGTCGTCATCCCCCCACCGATGGCGCCCGCGCCGTCGCTGGAACCGCCACTGGCACATCCCGCCCTGTCCAGACCGCGCGGCAGGCCGTACTGGCGCACGATTGGCATCATCGCTGCGGTGATCGTTGGCGTTTTCGTCTTGCGGAGCATGATCGTCTCCCCCCGCGCGATCCGGTCTCCGACTGCCGCGCCGTCTCCAACCGTGACGGGCCCGCGCGTGACGCCCACGCGGGTTGTGCCAACGCCAACCGCCCGCGTGACCGGCGCGGCCGGGTCCGGCACGGTCGGCAGTGCCGCCGCGGGGCAGGGCACGCCTTGGACGGACCCGAAAGGACGCATCACGTTCGTCCTGCCACCGGGATGGAGCACCTTCGGCACGGGGTCGAAGCCGGACGATGTGGTGACGCTCTCCGGGGACGACGTGATCATGGTCATCAAGGCGACGACCCCGACGCAGAGCATCGCGGCGGAGTTCGCGGCGCTGCGTACGAGCCAATCGGCCGCCGGCGGCACCTTCATCCAGGACCCCGTGATCCCGGTGATGATCGGCGGCGAGCCGGGGCAATTCATGGGATGGCAATCCGCGAGCACCTCCACAACGACCGGGCGATCGGAGACCACCTTCGGTGGCAGGTGGCTGGTGGATCACAACGGCAAGCGGTTCAGTTTCAGCGCCGCAGAGGTCGCGAGTGGTACGGCGTGGAAAACTGGCTCGGATGCGCTGATCGCCTCAGTGCGGTTCCCGGTATGAGGAAGTTCGCGGCATGAGCGGTGGGACGCGGTGGCCGGCGTGGCGAGCGGTGGCTTCTCCCTTCCGGGACAGTACGACTTCACGAGCACCCGCGTCCCGATCCATCGCGCGAGCGCCACGCCATCGTCACCGCTGGCAAGTTGGCGGCGATCGCCATCATCCTGATGGGTGAGCCTTCCGCGCACTATGCCTCGCTTCACGGTGCGTGGAACACCGGGGGCACACGCAGCGTCTTCGTTATGATACGGCCAGTATGCCGCGATCGGTTGCGAAAGAGGGAGTGAAACGATGCGTATCCAGCAACGATTGTCCCGCCGCACGGTTCTGTGCGGTCTCGTGGCGGGGGCGTTCGCCTGCGCGCTCCCCGTCGGCGCCGCGATCCCGAACGCGGGGCAGTACACGGACCCCAATGGGCGCTTCCAGATCGGGGTTCCTCCCAATTGGGTCGTCCATTACTCCGCCACGACTCCCGACGTGACGCGCTGGGAGGTGCCCGGCGTCGCCGGTTCCTTCTCCGTTTACCGGAGCGATCTCCCGGCGAATGTTTGGCTGGGCGCCTTCGCCGATACGTGGATCGCCACTTTCGTCGCGATCCGCCCCGGTTATCGACAGATTGAGCGCACGATTCAATCCACGCAATGCGGAGCGTATTTCGTGGGATGTCAGGGGCAATGGGCGGTGCTCGATTACACGACCGATGACGGCGGACCGGGTGATCCCGCGCTGCGCGGACGGATCGCCTTCCTCGCATCCGACAGCAACGTCTGGATGCTCGAACTCGCGCTCGACCCGGTAGCGTTCCCGCAGTACCTGGACACATTCGACACGATTCTCAATTCGTTCACGCTCACATAGATAGGGCTGTTCCGCGATCCCCGCGGAGGAGGGCAAGTGGCATGATGGCCGGTTGGCAAGGGAGCGACGGGCAGCGCCTCGGTTGGGAGCACGCCGCACCGTCCCCCATGGCAGGTGCGAGGCAGCCGTCGCGCGCGGGCATGGTGCGCTGGGTGGTGATCGCGCTCGCGCTCGCCTGCTACGGTGTGGCCTGCGCGGTCCCGGCCCTCGCCTTCGACGCGGTATATCATCAAAGTAGCAGGCCGGAACCGAGCGTTTATTCAGGAGGGGGCCTCCTGGCCCTGGGCTGGTTGGCCGTCCTCTATGGGCAGGTTGCCTGGTTCGCCAACCCGGCCCTTGCCTGCAGCCTGGTGTTGACAGCGGCGCGGCGGTGGCGCGCGGCGGCGGCACTCGCGCTGGTGGCACTCCTGCTGGCCGCAGCCTTGCTGCTGTTCAACCGCCAGCACATCCCGGCCAACGAGGGGGGCACAGCGGACCTCATTCTCCTGCGGCCGCTGCTCGGGTGCTATTTATGGCTGGGAAGCATCGTCGTCGCTGGTCTCGGGGCGCTGCTCGGCCTCGCCACCGACCGGCGGTTGCGTCTCATGGCAGCGCGAAGAGATCGGTAATACCTTTCTGGGCGAGCACGAGCATCGTGTTCAATGTGTCCGTGCCGAAGATGGCGTGCTCCGCCTCTCCTCTGGCCTGCCGGTGGGGATGCGGCAGATGCCCGCACCCGGTTCATCGCATTGACGAAACGCCGCATGATCCGTATACTCAGCGAGCAAATCGCGGCGAGCGGATGCCCGCAAGATGGTCGTTGATGGGGGGTGACGGCGGTTGACCGAAGTAGTCGTCGGTGATAACGAAAGTTTCGAGGCAGCGCTCAAGCGTTTCAATAAGAAAGTCCAACAAGAGGGCATTCTCGCGGAAGCGCGGCGGCGCGAGCATTACGAAAAGCCGAGTGTGAAGCGCAAGAAGAAAGAAGCGGCGCGGCGGCGCAAGCTTTTGAAGAAGGCGCGCACGATCTAACCCCCCTTATTCCGAGGAGCGGCCACACCATGCCGGATGCGTCACCGGAAAGCGGTGCAACAATTCCCCAGCAGGTCGAAGCGGACCTCAAAGGTGCGATGCGGGCGGGCGATTCAGCCCGCCGCGACGCATTACGCCTCCTCAGGGCCGCCCTGAAAAACGCGGAGATCGAGCGGCGCGGTGGAGCGCACGCCGCGATGGACGACAGCGATGTCCGCGCAGTCATCCAGCGGCAGATCAAACAACGCCGTGACAGCGTCGACCAGTTCCGTACCGGCAAGCGTGAAGACCTCGCGGCGAAGGAAGAAGCGGAAATCGCCATTTTTCAGACCTATCTCCCGCAGGCGATGGACGACGCGACGATGCGTTCCGCCGCAGTCGCCGTGATCGCCGAGATGGGCGCGCACGGCCCGAAGGACATGGGCAAAGTGATGCCGGCACTCCTCACGCGGGTCGGCGATCGCGCCGACCGAAGCGCGCTGGCCAGTATCGTCCGCCAATTACTCTCCTCGTAACGGCGTCTCCCAGCCGTCCGACTTCATGGCGCAGGACGCGACGCGATGCAAGCACCACTGCCACAACCCACGTACGATCCTCACGGCGCGGTCGAGATGGAGATTGCCGCCTCGCCCTTCCGTCGCCCGCGTCGGGGGCTGCTGCGCGGCTCCGACTGGCACTATGCGGCCATCCTCTCCGTCATTCTGATCGCGGTCGTCACGACGACCCTTCTTTGGCGATACCAACCCGGCGCGATTGATCTCACAGTTAATGAAGTGGCGCCGCAGACAGTCAAGGCGAACCGGACGGTTCAGTACGTCAGCGCGATTAAGACGAGCGCCGCGCGTCGCGCCGCCCTTGAGGAACCGGCGAATATCGTCTTTGCACAGGACCCGAGTGTGGTCGAAACACAGGCGCAGAAGTTGGAGTCCTTCATCAGCGCAGTCGAAACCGCGAAGCGCGACCCCAGCATTGGCCCCACGCAGTTTCGCGACCGGCTCACTGCCGCCGCTCCGCCGGGCCTCCCCATCTACGACCTTGATGTGCTCTACCGCCTCGACGACGCCTCACGGCTGCGCATCGAGAATGCCGCACGTCAGACGCTCCGCACGACGCTGACGGATCGGAAAATTCCCATCGGTGGCGAACCGGCGGCACAGTTGCAGATGAACGTGACGAGCGCCGACGCGCTAAGCGCGACCGAAAGCGGCGTCGCGCTCGATCTGGCGCGCGCCTATATCGTCGCCAATATGACCCAGAACGCCGCCGAGACGCATGCGCGGCAGCAACAGGCCGTTGCGGCCGTCCCGGATGTCAAGGTGACGGTGCTGGAAAACGAGGTTATCGTCCGTGAAGGCGATCTCGTCACACCGGAGGCGGTCGAAAAACTCGAATCGCTCGGCCTCGGCGCGCCGAAATTGACGATCCAGCGGTTGCTTGGTGTCCTCGGACTAACCGCCTCTCTCGTCGGCGTCGTCGCCGTTTTTCTCTGGAAGACGACGGCGGGGCGGCTGCGGCGGAATCAGGCGTTGTTCCTGATTGTCGCACTTGGTATGCCGATCATTCTCGCCCGCTTCCTGCTCACCGGCCACGCGGTCGTACCGTATCTCTTCCCCATCGCCGGTGTCAGCATGATTCTCGTTCTGCTGCTCAACACCGAATTGGCGATGGCGTCAACGGTCTTTCTCGCGATATTCTGCGCGTACTTCGCGGATCAATCACTCTCGCTCGTGGCGATGTTCCTCGTCTCCGGCCTGATCGGCGTTGTGCTGGCCGAGCGCGCGCAAACAACCGTCGCATTTCTGTGGAGTGCGGCGGCGATCGGAACCGTCGGCGCGATCAGTGCGGTCAGTTGGCGGCTCCTGACGCCTCCCGTGGATGCGCTTGGTATCGCGCAGCGGGTCGGTTTCGCGTTCGGCAACGGTATCGTGTCGGCGGGCGTTGCCTTTATCGGTGTGACGATGCTCGCCCGGCTGTTCGGTATCGTCACGCCTTTCCAGTTGCTCGAACTGGCGCATCCACGCCAACCGCTCCTGAAGCGCCTCGCGCAGGACGCGCCGGGGACGTATTACCACAGCATGATCGTTGGCAATCTCGCGGAGAAAGCCGTGGAAGAAATCGGCGGCGACCCACTGCTCACCCGCGTCGCCGTCTTGTATCACGACATTGGCAAGGCGCTCCATCCGGCCTATTTCATCGAGAACCAGGCGAACATGCGCAATGTTCACGATACGCTCGACCCCTATACCTCCGCGCGGATCATCATCGCGCATGTATCGGACGGCATCGCCATGGCCGAGGAGGCACGCCTGCCGCAGCCGATTGTTGATGTGATCGCGCAGCATCACGGGACGACGCGCACGGAGGTCTTCTATCAAAAAGCGAAGGAGCATGACGGCGATAGCGTTGACGCGGGTCTCTTCTGCTATCCCGGCCCCATTCCGCAGACCAGGGAAGCGGCGGTCATCATGCTCGCCGATGCGACCGAGGCCGCGACGCGGGCGGCGAATCGCGCCGGGCGGCTTAACGTTGACGCGAGCACAGCCGCCAATGCTGATGTCGAAGCCGCGCGGACGGCGGCGATTCGGACAATCGTCGAGCGTATCGTGCAAGATCGCCTGAAAAACGGCCAACTGGCGGCTGCGCCGCTCACACTGCGCGATCTCGATGCGATTCAGCGCACGTTCGTTACCGTTCTCGATGGCATGTATCATCCACGGATTGATTACCCCGAACCTGCCCAGCCAGTCGCGCCCATTCCCGAAGCAACCGATTTGGTGGCAATTCCCGCTGGGGCGAGCGGCGCGGACGAACCCGCGGCTGCCGGACACACCGACTGATGGAGCAAACGGACGCGATCACCGTCATCATCGAGAGCGCGGGAGCCGAACAGGCGGGGCTGGATGCCGGCTGGCTTGCGCGTCTGATGCGGTTCGCTCTGCGGTCGGAAGGCGCATTAACGTCCGCCCTCACGCTACTCGTGACCGACGATCCAGGAATTCAGTCGCTCCATCGCGACTACCTGCATGATGACACACCGACAGATGTCCTCTCGTTCGCCACTGCGAGTGACGAGGCATTCCCGATGGAACCGGGATATGGCAATTATCTCGGCGATATTGCCGTCTCCTGGGATACCGCCGCATTGCAAGGGCCGGAAGCCGGTCTGTCCGTCGAACAGGAAGTCGCCTTTCTCGCCGTGCATGGCCTCCTCCACCTGCTCGGTGCCGACGACGCGACCGATGCAGACCGAGCGGCGATGCATGATCGCCAGCGCGCGCTCTTTCGCGCATTCCGCGCGTCGGACGACGACTGAGGATGCGTATCCTGTTTGTCGCGCCCCATCTGCCCCAGCCAACGCAGGGCGGTGCGGCGATCCGCAATTGGCACCTGATGCAGGCGTTGGTCGGCGGTCATATCGTCCATCTCATCACCCCCGACATGTTCCAGGAGGGGCTGGACGGATCGCCCCGCCCGCTCGTGCTCCCCGCGTACCGACGGACATTCGCACGCCGCGTGCGCGATCTTTTGCTGTCGCGGGAACCCGATCTTGCCCGCCGCCTCGGCACGCACCGTCTGCAACCGGAAATCACTCGGCGCTGCCAGGACGACGGATACGATCTCATTCAGGTCGAAGGTCTGGAAATGTGGCCGAGCGTTCCCGCAGCAGATGTGCCAATCATCTATGACGCGCACAACGCCGAGGCGACGTTACAGGAGCGGATGGCCCGGCAGACGTGGCAGGATCGCCGGTTCGTCCGCGCCGCGTATTCCGTGATCCAGGCCCGCAAACTCCGCCGCTATGAAGCGGGCGCCATGCGGCGCGCCCGGTATACCCTCGCCGTTTCGGATGCCGACGCGGCGCACCTGCGGACACTCGACCGGCACGCGATGGTGAAGACTGTACCGATTGGCATAAACACCATGCACTATTCGCCCAATGCAGTCAGCACGCCCGCTGATCAGACGGATGTCGTGTTCACGGGCACGTTCGACTACCGCGCGAATGCAGACGCGGCAGTGTGGTTCGTGACGCAGGTGTGGCCACGCATCCGCCGCACGCGCCCAGACGCCCGGTGCGCGCTCGTCGGTCGCAATCCGAGTGCGAAACTGCGGGCGTACGATGGGCGAAACGGCATTACCGTAACGGGAAGTGTGCCGGATGACCGGCCCTTTATGGCCGCTGCCAGCGTCTACGTTTTGCCGATCCGATTCGGCGCGGGGGTGCGCGTGAAATTGTTGAACGCGATGAGTATGGGCTGTGCGATCGTCGCGACGCCTGCGGCATGCGAAGGTGTTGCCGTCTCAGATGGGAAAGAGGTCATGATAGCGGCGCCGGACGCAACGTCTTTCGCAGATGCGGTGCTTGCATTGCTCGATGATCCGAAACGGCGCGCCGCCCTCGGGTGCGCGGCGCGCGCATATGCCTCCGAACGGTACGATTGGTCGGTCTGCACGCCGGCGCTACTCGCGATCTATGCTGACATGGAGCATGGCAATGGCTGACGAACGCACGCGCGATGTCTCCCTCGTCTGCACGATGCTGAACGAAGTCAATTCCGTCAACGACCTGATGCAAAGCATCGCCGCGCAGACCGTCCGCCCGCGCGAGGTGATTATCGTGGATGGCGGATCGCGCGACGGGACGCAACTGCATATCGAGTGGTGGCATGGCCGGCTTGGATGCCCGTTGCGCCGGATCGAACTGACCGGCGCCTCTATCGCGACGGGTCGCAACGCGGGGATTGCCGCCGCACGCTTCCCGGTGATCGCCATCACCGATGCGGGCGTCCGCCTCGACGCGCGATGGCTGGAGCAGATTATCGCGCCCTTCGCGGATGAAACGGTTTCGGTCAGCGCGGGGTTTTTCGTCGCCGACCCCCACACTCTGTTTGAAGTCGCGATGGGCGCAACCACGCTTCCCCACGTTGACGAAATTAATCCCGCGCGTTTCCTGCCATCGAGCCGCAGCGTCGCTGTCCGAAAAACCGCGTGGGCGCACGTCGGTGGCTACCCGGAATGGTTGGATTACTGTGAGGACGTCGTCTTTGACCTCGCACTCGGGGAGGCCCATCTGCGTGTTGCCTTCGTCCCGGACGCCATCGCACGGTTTCGTCCCCGGGCGACGATGGGCGCGTTCTGGCATCAATATTTCCGCTACGCGCGTGGAGATGGCAAAGCGGGCTTGTGGCCAATGCGCCATGCCATCCGCTACGCGGCCTATGGCTGTCTGCTCGGCCTCATGCTCCAGGGCAAACGCGGCAGGCCTGCATGGCCGCTCGTAATCGTCGGCGCGGCGCTTTCTCTCCGCTGTCCGTATGCCCGGCTCACGCCGATGCTGCATCCGTTACCGACGGCGAAACGGGCGGAGGCAATCGCGCTCGTGCCACTAATTCGGGCAGTTGGCGACGCAGCGAAAATGTGCGGCTATCCGGTCGGTGTCGTGTGGCAGCTTCGCCATCACGGGTTCGGCTGGACGCGGCGGGATACAACGGTCGTACGGTCGGATGCGTCTACGAGCATCAACGGAGTCCTTCCCTCCCACACGTAGAGATGGTCCGTCACCGGGCGGGTGTCGCCATCGCCCGCTGATGGAGCACGGCCATCGGCTACCAGGGTGAAAACCATGAAACTGTCGCCGACGGGATTGCTGATCCTCATCACTCCCTTTCCCCGCCCCCAACATGACCGCCCATCCAGGTAGTACGCCGGGAACACAGGCGACGGATCGCATCACAGCGATTCGTGGGCCAGATGTTCCACACCGCAATCCATCACGACGCCAGCGAGCGTAGTGGTCAGAAGAACCTTCTCGCGCGGGAATGTTCACAATGTCCAAGGCGTCAGCGGAGAATATCCCGTCTCCGAGCGTCACCGATCATCAATCGCCGTCGTTCAGGCACAGGCCGGTCCGGACCGGTCTGTTCATGGATCGTTGCGGCCACAAAAGGGAGTTTCAGCACATGGAACAGACAGCACAACAGCCTGGCACGAACAGCCGTCGTTCTTTTCTCGGCAAAGGACTCGCCCTTGGCGCGGGAACCATCGGCGCCGCGCTCCTGAACAATAGCCTCGCACTTGGGGGAGTATCGGCCGATTCCGGTGATGGGATCACGCGGGGCGACATCGCTATCCTCAAGTTTCTCGCCGCCGCTGAGTTGATCGAGGCGGACTTGTGGAACCAATACGCCGTGATGGCGGCCAACAATCCCGACTACACTGCCGCGCTGACCACGGTGGACGATAGTTCGCCGCGCTACGCGCATGACACGACCGACGACGAGACCAGCCACCAAATGCTGATTAACGCGTTCCTACGGGCGAACGGCCAGCAACCGGTCAACTTCGACCGCTTCCGTACCCTCCACAGCCCCGCCGTTCCCGGCGCCACGAGCACCCCAAACCTCACCAATCTGACCAACCTAACGGTTGATACGAGTTGGTGGGCACGCTACCGCAGCGACCAGAATCCCGACTTCGGCGCAACATTCCCGCAGTTGGTAACGATCAAGAATCGCCCGACGATCCCCACCGCGACGGGGATCACGGGGGACGCGATGCAAGCGATCGCGGATGCAGCGCTCTTCCATTTCGTGACCATCGAACAGGGGGGCACGAGCCTCTATCCCACACTGGCGCTGAAGGTCACCAACGTGGACGTGCTGCGCATCCTGGTCTCCATCGGTCCCGTCGAAACCTTCCACTTCGCGACCTTTGAGGGATCGCTGGAGAGCCTGCCACCGCTGTCCGTCCCGGCTACGGCCACAAGCCCCGCGATGGTCTTCCCCGACCTCAAAGGCAATCATTCGGAGACACCGGACAATCTTGACGCCGCGGGGGTGATGCCGGACCCATGCACCTTCCTGCGGAGGGATTTCCCGGCGTGCTCGGTCGTCCGGCCGACGAGCACCGAGAACGGGGGAGCGGTGGCTGCCGCGAAGGGCTTCATTGATTCGGGGTTGTTCATGGGCCAGCCGAAGGCGTTCACCGACCTGCTGCTCGATTTGGCGACAGCAGCTGACCGTGCCCAGCGTAACGGCAGCGAGGGGGACCAACAGGGCCAACACTAGGCGGTACCACGAATGACGTACGTCGCCCGCCCGGATCGCTTGGGCGGGCGACGTCGTTCACCCCGCATGCCGATCAACACAGGAAAGGACGGTACTCATGCATCTATCCATCCCGAGAGCGCGACCCTCGTCACGCATGCTCGGCGCCCTCATCGGCTTCGTCGTCCTGTTCGCGGCGATTACCGCCGGCTACAGTCTCGTGGACGCCGCCCAGACGAAATGGCAGGACCCGAAATGGACCGGCAACCACGCCGGGGCCGCACTCTCCGGGTTCCTCAAGGGCGCCGACCAGAAGGCGGTCAAGACGGATCGCAACTCCTTCCCGGATGTCCTGCCCGCCGTGCATACTGTGAACGACCGGCTGGTCGCCACCCATGCGTCCCTCTTCGCCTGGCTGGTCACGCTGGGCGAGTCGCTCCTCCCGCTCGGCGTCCTCATTCTGCTCTGTGTGCGGTTCCGCGGTTCGCACGCCGCGGCGTTGACGCTGACCGCGCTGGCGGCCTCGTTGAACTTCCTGTACATGCTCGAAGGATCGTCGGGGATGAATCCGCCGTTGGTATTCATGTGGCTGACCGTGCTCTGGCTGCTCGCCACGCTGCCCGACGCGGCGCTCTTTTTCGCGATTGACCTGCGCAAGCGTGCTCCCAACGCCTCGACAGCGCGCCGCCAGACGATCGAGGACTCGACCGGCCAGTGGGTCTTCTTCGTGGTTGTGCTCCTGCTCGTTGCCGTCGGTGGCTGGATCGTGTATCCGGCGTCTATCTTTGCGGCGCTCCTGCTCGTGAGCGGCACGCTCGCCGTGGCGCTCTCCCTGCTCCACACGCGTGTTGGCGCTCCCCGACGGAGTGCTCCCGCGGCAGTCGGCCACCCAACGCGGGAAACGGCAAGGGCCAGGGTTGGCTCCTCGCGGTGATTACGTCCGGTCGAGCAGCGCGAGGCGGAGGTATTCGACGGCCCAGAGCGCGGCGCGCCGCCGGATGTCCGTCGGCAGCGTTCGATAGCCGCGCGTCAGGTCCGTCACTACGCCATTGCCATCAACGGCGCAGACGACCGTTCCGTATCCCGCACTGCCCTCTGTCACATTGATCGAGATGCCAAGTCCGTACGACGCGCCAAAGAGTTGGCGTGCGGTTGAGGCAAGCAGACGCGCATGCTCCGGCGTTGCTGGTTCGCGTGCATTGCCCGGCACGGTGCGCGCGTCCAGGACGAGTGATGTCCCATCTTCGAGAGTGATGCCGCCGCGAAAGGGCGAGTCAGAGGAAAGAAATGCACCGAGCGCCGTCGTGACGACGCCACCCGTTCCCTGCTCGCAGACCGCGACCGTTTCACCGCGCCGCGTGGCGAGTGACAAGACGGCCTCCGGGAGCGCGTCATTGTCATACCCGTAGATAAAGTCACCGAGGATGCGCTCCGCCTCAGCGACAACCGGCTTGAGCAGGGCGGCCGCTTCCTCGGCTGTGCGCGCCTTCGCCGTTATGCGCACATGGACGCCGTCGTCCTTCGCGTAGGTCGCGACCGTTGGGTTCGTGCCGTGGACAAGGTCACCGAGCACTTCCTCGACGGACGACTCGCCGATGCCGATGGTGCGGATATTCCGTGAGAGCAGTACTGTTTCCGGCAGATACGCACCGAGCCGTGGGATCGCCTCGTGCTCCCACATCCGCTTCATCTCGCGGGGCACACCCGGCATCGCAACGATGATTTTCCCCCCGCGCTGGACGAACCATCCCGGCGCTGTCCCGACCGGGTTCGGCAGCGCTTGTGCGGACGGAATCAGCCACGCCTGCTTGCGATTCCGCTCCGGCATGTCCGCATTGCGATTGCGGAAGAAGGCGCGGATCATCTCGACCGTCGCTTCGTCTACCCGCGGCGTTTCGCCGACGAGGTCAGCAATCGCCTCGCGCGTCAGGTCATCCTCCGTCGGCCCGACACCGCCGGTCGTAATCACGAGGTCCGACCGCTCCCAGCCGCGCCGGAGCGTCTCGACGAGCCGTCCGCGATTGTCCCCGACCTGCGAGACGAAGAAGAGGTCAATGCCGAGGTCCGCGAGCGATTGCGCGAGGAATGTCGCATTCGTGTCGGTAATCTGACCGAGCAGGAGTTCCGTCCCGACACTGACAATTTCCGCGCGCATCCGTTCCTCATTTCCCTGTTGTCGCGGCGCTCCAATGGATACGCCCGCGATTGCTTCAGTGGCGACTACCGCGCGATTATGCCGCGTGCGACGGAGAATCGCAACGCATTTAGCCGCGCCGCACTTCCTGCTGTGCATTTAGGAAATCGAGTACCAGATGATTGAAGACCGCCGGACGCTCCATGTTCGGGAGATGCGCCGCACCGGCAATCGTCGCCTGCCGCGCCCCCTTGATGCCCGTGTGGAGGAGGTCCGCCTGCACCAGGATGTCCGCCACGTCGCCATCGGCCACGATCACCAGCGTCGGCGCGGCGATCTCGCCCGGACACCCGATTGCCGGTGGCTCCAGGGGCTGCGGCGCGACGCGCGGCTGCGCGATCCAGTATGTCAGCATCACTCCGGTGAATGTCATCCCACGTATCACTGGTCGGCAGTTCCTGCCCGCTCGCCGCACGCCAGGCCCGAGTCGCGCCACAGCCGCTTCAGCGCGTGCGATGGCTCAGCGGTCAGGGCTTGAAAGTGGTCTCGCTGCCAGCGTGGCGCTCCGCCAGGAGCATGAGGCTTCCCAGACCCATCAGCAGACCGGCGAGCATCCCTCCCAGGAGCACGAGCGCGCCGAGACCCGTGATGCCCGTCTCACCCGCGCCTTCGAGCACGCCGATCAGTCGGTACAGTGAAGGAGCGAAGGTGGAACTGGCGCCGACCCAGGCCAGCGCCACGGGCGCCCAGAGATGGATACCGACGTGCCGGTGACTGCGCGTGGTGAGCAGATGCATGCCCGCCACACCGGCGAGGCTCAACAGCCCCGTCACGATCACCGCCACCTTCTGTGCGGTGGTCCGGGCGATGGTCTGATCGGGGGAAAGGCCGACGCCAAACCCCCAGGCGACGAACATCGCGGCGTACGGGACGACGACGAAGGCGCTGGCCACGGCGATGAGCCGCTGGATCGGGTACGTCGCCGCCCGCTGCAGATCCACGAGCCGCATCGGGAACACATCCGCCCAACGCGCCCGCGCGTACCGCACGAAGGCGGCCTCGATCGCCATCGCTTGCACCGTGAAGCCACCATAGACGATGGCGTAGACCCAACCATCAAGGCCGTTGTCCGCGGCAATCGCCGCCGATCCCTTCACTGCTCCAGCCAGGGCGCCGACTGGTACACCCAGCGCGATCGGGGCGAGCAGCCCGGTGGCGACCCACATCGGGAGTAAGACCAGCCACGCCGGTATGCGCTCTCCCCAGCGACAGGTGAACACCAGGACGATCACGATGGCGAGCAGATCCATACCCAAGGTGACGACGTTGCCGACGAGGTGAACCATGTCGCCGCCCTGGGCCGTGTCGTGCCAGCCGACCATGTGGCCGGAGAGCCAAAGAAGCTTCAGCAGGAGATACGGGACGCACGCGGCGATGGTCACGGCGCAGAGCAAGACCTGGGACCGGCGTACGCCGGTCTGTTGAGCGCCTGCCGGGCGGTCGAGGAGGGCAGAAACATTCATCGTGTCGATGTCACCAGTTTCCATCATGTCGCTTTCACCTCATGTCAACGTCGGTTCATTGGTTAAGATCGTCGGATAAGCACCGCCCGCCCGCTTTTTGTGGCAGACGGCGCCGGGCGGGCAGCGGCGACACAGGGTCTGCACATCCTGCCGGTATCGCACTTCTGTAGGCAACCGCCCCCGCGCGACGGCTGGCTGCTCGGCTTCGCGGGCGACGCTCCCCAAGCGCTGCGGGCGGGTTTGCATGCATTGGCGCGCACTACGGACGCGATCAGTGTGAACGTTCGCCACGGGTACGTCCGCGAGGGAGGTCTGCGACCAACTGTTGTGCAGGACGCGCACCGGCCTCACCGCGCATCGGCACGCCCGGCACGCGACCAGCGCTGGAAGCGCCACGCCGCCATGCCGAACAGGATACCTCCGACCAGGAACCAGGGCTCGTAGAGGAAGAGGTCGAAGCGATCCATCGGCGTCAGCGCCGCTGTGCGCACGCCGAGCGCGACGCTCACCCAGTCGGGAATGGCGGGCACGGCATGGACGACGAACAGTGCGGCGCCGCCCCACGCACCAGCCAGCAGCAGCCGCCGAGGAAACCGCCGCCCCCACGGTCGCACCAAGGCCAGCGCGAGCAGCGCCGCGATGATGCAGAGCGGGATGGCGATGATGTCAATCACGAATAGCGGCTTGTTGGCGAACAGCGACAGCCCCTGTGGGAGGCCCAGAGTACCCCCGAACAGCCAGTAGAGGTGGACGGCGGCAAACATTATCCCCCACCCGCATGTGACGTAGGCTGGTATCGCCATCAGCCAATGCCGGGAAGCTCGTGGCCTGCGCGCAGCACCGCCGACCAGCACTCCGCTCGCCTCCTGTCCCTCAGTCATCTCCATTCTCCCTTTCTGATTGCTGCCAATAGTTGCGAAGCACTATGCTGCCCGCGTCGTCGCTTAACCCCGGCCACAGGAGGCGCACCGGCCTCGTGTCCGCTGGTAGTGGTGGGTTGCGGCCGCGCCGAGCGCGACGCCCCAGATCGCGAACGAGCTATACGTGACGGTGGTGATCCAAGGGGCGACCCCGGCTTCCGCGCTCGGCACCGCCGTCCCGTACCCCACCCATCCTCTCAACGGCGGATGTGCCGCCGCCCTCGCCGTGCCCGTTGTGGTGTCGCGCGTTTGTGTAACCGGCATCTGTTTCTGTGTTATCTCGGCTCCGAGGCCCATGCTGACTCCTTTCCCTGATGACCGCGCGCCGTCATACGCGCATCACGATAGTGCCGGACGACAGGCATCTGCCGCGTCTGTCGTGAGTCTTGTTTGCATGTGACTTGAGGGGTATTTTTCGTCCGGGGAGTTTACTGTCCGGGGCGCACGATGCGGTGTTCGTAGGCCCACACCACCGCCTGCACCCGGTCTCGCAGATCGAGCTTGCCCAGGATCCGCCCGACGTGGGTTTTCACGGTTCCCTCGGACACGAACAATCGGTCGGCGATCTCGGCATTGGAGGCGCCGCGCGCGACCGCGAGTAGTACCTCCCGCTCGCGGTCGGTGAGTGCCGCGAGCGGATCGGGGCCGTCCGGGGGCGCCGGAAGGTCGGCGGCGAGGTGGTCGAGTAGTCGGCGGGTCGTCGAGGGTGCGATCACCGCGTCACCTCGATACACCGTGCGAATGGCCGTCAGCAAGTCCTCCGGGGGCGCGTCCTTGACCAGGAACCCGCTCGCCCCGGCGCGCAGGGCGGCAAAGGCATACTCGTCGAGGTCGAACGTCGTTAGCACGATCACCCGGGGCGCTGCTCCCGGCTGGGCCAGCAGCCGTCGCGTCGCCTCCACACCATCCATCCGGGGCATCCGCACGTCCATCAGCACGACGTCGGCGGGGGTGGCGGGGGGCCGGGCCAGCGCCTCGGGGCCGTCACCGGGTTCGCCGACCACGCGCATGTCGTCCTGCGCCGCAACGACCATGGCGAACCCGGCGCGCACCATCGCCTGATCGTCAACGAGGAAGACCCGGATCGTCACCGTCACCCCTCCCGCGCGATGCCGCATGGCACGGCATCTGCGCCCGTACGACGAAGCCGCCTCCCGGCCCCGACCCCGCCACGACGGACCCGCCGACGGCGGCGAGCCGCTCGCGCATGCCAATCAGCCCATGCCCCCCACCGTTGCTCGGCGTGGAGCTGTGGCCATTGTCGCTCACCGTGAGTGTCAGCCCATCGTCGGTCCACATGAAACGGACGTCGGCGCGAGCATCGCGACCGGCATGCTTCAAAGTGTTTGTCAGCGCTTCCTGCACCACTCGGTAAAGCGCCAACTCGGCGGCGGGGCCGAGCGGGCGCGCCGGGCCGGACTCACTGTATTGGACGGGCAGGCCCGCGCCGCGCACCCGATCGAGCAACACGGGCAGGTCCCGCAGCGTGGGCTGCGGCGCCCACCCCTCCTCACCGTTCAGCGCGTCATCCGTCCGGAGCACACCGACCAAACCGCGCATGTCGGCCAGCGTCTGCCGTCCCGCCTCCGCGATGGTTGCTAGCACCGCGATGGCCCGCTCCGGGTCCGTCCGCGCCGCGTACTGGCCACCCTGGGCCTGGCTGACGATCACTGCCAGAGAGTGGGCGATGACGTCGTGCATCTCGCGCGCGATCCGGGCGCGCTCGTCGAGGGCGGCGCGCCGGGCACGCTCCTCGCGCTCAGCACAACGGCGAACAAGAGGCCGACCAGGAAGAGTGAGAAGAGGCGGACGTTCGCCGCCTGCGGATCGCGGGCAAGCCGGGCAGTCATCGCGACCGCACCGACCAGCCCGACCGCGAGGCCGGCCGCTGGCGCTGAACGCCGACCATAGGCGCAATAGGCATAGAGCGAGAGGGGAAAGACCACCGTGGAGGGCAGGATCGCAAACAGGTCGGTGAAGACCGCCATCCCCAGACACGCCGCACTCACCACGGCGAACGAGACGCGGGGCGAGACCCGCCGGAAGGCGAGCGCCGCATGTCCCAGAATGACGGCCAACCCCATTGTCACGGACCACGGGAGATGCGCCAATCCGAGGACGACGGTCAACGACCACGTCGCGAATGGCGCGGCAACCGCGCTTGCGAGCAGACTGTCTTCCGCCAGCGGGCGTGCATGGACCCATTGGCCGATCCGCTCCAACCTGTTGCGTCCCGCTCGCCATCTCACCATGCCCGTCACCATCGCTTCACTATAGTGTCCGCAGCAGTGCTCGTCCAGAGTTGCATTCATGTCCGTTATGCCGGACGTTGCGCCGGAGCGATTCACTGCGTACACTTCATCGGACAGAGACGGCGGCCGCATCTCCACCGTGAGAAACACGAAGGAACGAATTCGATGACGTTTACAGATCACCGAGGACGACC
>JBPCPB010000307.1:0-18900 GCA_050999735.1 Thermomicrobiales bacterium
GCGATGACCTGGGCCGCCATCACGGAGGGCGCGCGGCGCGGTTGCGTGGCGATGACACTCACCGCGACGGCGATGGGCTATCCTGTCTACCTCCGCATGGGTTTCGTGCCGGTCTGCCTGTACCGGACCTATCTGCCGCCGGAGCTGTAGCAATCCTCACCCCCGGCCCCTCTCCTTCGCCCGAAGATTGGGATACATATCAGGCTCGTCCGGCGAAGGAGAGGGGAGGGGACTTGTCTGGAATGTCATTATGTTCTTTCAACGTCCCGTGCATTCCCGCATTTTCTCCCCCTCTCTATTGCTGCCAAGCGGGCGCCCTTTGGGCAGGTGAGAGGGGGCTGGGGGGTGAGGTTGACCCCGCCCGGTCGGAGGCGTAGAGTAGATCTCCTACGGAGCGGAGGAGGTTGCCGATGCAAACAGGACGGGATGGGTCAAGTATGGCGCCCACGTCCACCATTACCACGCTGATTGACTGCGATGTCCATGTGACTGTGCCGAACGTCCAGGCGCTCTTCCCGTATCTGCCGCGGCACTGGGTCGAGCATGTCAATCAGACCGTTTTCAAGGGCGCGAGTACGACGTACTACCCGCCGCACGCGCCCGTCGCCGCACGGCCTGGCAGCATCCCGCCCGACGGCCCGGCCGGTTCGAACCTCGATCTCCTGCGCAGTCAGGTACTCGATCCGCTCGGCGGCGAGATCGCGATCACCAACTGCCTCTACGCGATTGATAGCCTCCACAATCCCGAGGCGGCGGTCGCCTTCGCCCGCGCCGTCAATGACTGGCAGATCGCCGAGTGGCTGGAACACGATTCCCGTCTGCGCGCCTCGATCGTCGTGCCGGTCCAACTGCCGGAACTGGCGGCAGCGGAGATCGCACGCGTCGGCGACCACCCCGGCTTCGTCCAGGTATTGCTTCCCGTGCGTTCGGAGCATCCCTACGGCAATCGTAATTTCCGCCCGCTGTGGGAGGCGATTGCGAACCATCATCTTGTCGCCGGCATCCATTTCGGTGGCGCGCCCGGCAACCCGCCCTTCCCCTCCGGCTGGCCGTCGTACTACTTCGAGGAGTACGCGGGGATGGCGCAGGTCTTCCAGTCGCAGTTGGCGAGCATCGTCAGCGAGGGGGTGCTCGCCCTCTTCCCCACCGTGCGCATCGCCCTGCTGGAGAGCGGCTTCACCTGGCTCCCGGCATTCATGTGGCGCTTCGACAAGGAGTGGCGCAACCTGCGCCGCCTCGTCCCCTGGGTGAAACGCGCACCGTCAGAATACATCCGCGAGCACGTCCGCCTGACGATTCAGCCGCTCGACGCGCCACCGGAATGGCGGGATATGGAACGGACGATCGAGCAGATTGACGGCGACCACATGCTGCTGTTCGCGAGCGATTATCCTCATCTGCAGACAAGCGATCCACTCGAAACCATGCTGCCGCATCTGCCCGATGCGCTGGCACGGAAAATCCGGTACGAGAATGCCCGCGACCTGTACGGGCTGGCGTAGGTCCGTCCGCTTCCGACAGAAGGAGGAATTGCTCGATGGCGACGACACTCGAACGCACGACGCGGCAGGCGCGGACGAAACCGGCGATCATTGATTGCGACATCCATAACGAACTCGACTCGGAGCGCGACCTGTACCCCTTCCTTTCGGCGCGCTGGCTGGAGCACCTCAAAACCTACGGAATGCGCGGGCCATCCGGGGCGATCTATCCGCGCTTCACGAACCGGCGCGCGGACGCCTTTCCGCCATCGGGGCGCGAAGCGGGGTCGGAATGCGCCTTCACCTCCGTGCAACTGCTCGATGAATGGAACATCGCCCGCGGCATCCTCAATCCGCTGACCGGCGCGGGTTCCCAACTCAACCCGGAGTTCGACGCCGCACTGGCGACCGCCGTCAATGACTGGCAAGTCGCGGAATGGCTCGACAAGGAGCCGCGTCTGCGCGCCTCGATCATCCTCCCCTTCGAGCATGCCGACCTCGCGGTGGCGGAGATCGAACGGCGCGCCCGCGATCCGCGCTTCGTGCAAGTGCAGTTCACCGGCCGCCCGCGCGAGCCGATGGGCCGCCGCAAGTACTGGCCGATCTACGAAGCATGCGCCGCGTATGGCCTCGTCGTGATGTCGCACGCCTTCGGGTCCGGCGGGCAGCCGATCACCGGCTGCGGCTGGCCGTCGTTTTACATCGAGGATCATGTCGGGCCATCGCAATCCATGCAGGCCAATCTTATCAGCCTCGTGGTCGAGGGGGTCTTCGAGCGATTCCCAACGCTGCGGGTTGTCTCGGCAGAGAACGGTTTCGCCTGGGCGCCCTCCTTGCTCTGGCGGTTGGACAACACGTATGGCCTGCTGCGCGGCGAGACGCCGCACCTCACGCGCCGCCCGTCCGAATACATCCGCGATCACGTCTGGTTCTGCACGCAGCCCGTCGAGGAGCCGCATCAGCCGGAGGACTTGCTCTGGCTGATCGAGCAGGTCGGCGCGGACCGCCTGATCTTCGCGAGTGACTACGCCCACTGGGACTGGGACGCGCCCGACACCGCGATCCCGGCCCGCCTCCCGGAAGACGTGCGCCGAAATATCTACTACAACAACGCCCTCGCCCTCTACGGCGACCGGCTCCTGGGGTAGAGACGAAACCGGGGAGAACCGCAAAGACGCAAAGGACGCAGAGAACGCAAAGAAGAATAAGGAGAAAGATGATAGAACAATCCCCTCTTTTGCCTCTTTGCGACCTTTGTGTCCTTTGCGTCTTTGTGGTTCATTTGTTTTCAGGGAGGTTCGCGTGGCGCGGCATGTGGTAGGGCGGGTGGAGGAGATCCCGCCGGGCGGGCGGAAAATCGTTACGGTCGCCGGGCGGTCTATTGGCGTCTTCAATGTGAACGGCGAGTTTTTCGCGCTGCGCAATCGCTGCCCGCATCAGGGCGGTCCTTTGTGCGACGGGTTGCTGTGGGGCATGCTCCAGGCGCGAGCGCCGGGCGAACTGGAATATACCCGCGCGGGTGAAATCCTTACCTGCGCGTGGCACGGCTGGGAGTTCGACATCCGCACCGGGCAATCGTGGTGCGATCCCGAACGGCTGCGCGTGCGCCGCTACGATGTCAGCGTCGAGCCGGGCGATGCGCTCTCGACCGACGCGCCCATACCCGGCAAAGTGCCGGGGCCGTACGTCGCCGAAACGTATCCGGTCATGGCCGAGGGGCAGTATCTCGTCGTCGAAGTCGCCTCCTGAACCTGCATCGCGGAAACGGTGCGCTGAGCGCTGAGCGCTGAGAAAGCGGAACCGAACCGAGCCGGGTGTTGTATCATGGATAGGAATTGCCGATACAGCACACCGGAGAGAACCGATGACACAACGCACCATTCCCCTCACCCAACCAACGCCGACACACCGTTCAGGACGTCGCATTTCCGTGCTCGAAGCGATCACGGCGGTCGCGATGGTCGCGGCGCTCCTTGCTGTCGGCGCGCGGGCAACGGGCAGGCTGCCGGATGAGCGCACGGCCGCGATACCCGACCAGCCTACGCGTCTCCTTCAGATGGACCGTACCTGGGATGGCACGCAGATGCGATGGCAAGGCTTTCTCCGCACCCTCGATCCCGCGACCGGGGCAGAAACGGGCGAACCCTTGCCGCTCCGCCTGCCGGGGGATGGCAGCATACGTCCGGTCTTTTCCGCCGATGGCCGGACGGTCGCCTACACGGATACCCAGCCGCCACTCACACCACCCGGTGTGAAGCAACCCGCAAGCATCGTCACGGTAGCCGATAGCGTGACCGGCGCGATCCGATGGACCTTGCCGTTCGATCTTTCCACATTCGTCATGCGCCTCAACAGCGACGGATCGCGGCTGATGCTCTACCGACTGAGCACGGGGCAACACTCGCCCTTCACACTGCTCACCGTGGACGTCGCGTCCGGCGCGACCCTCAGCACGATCATGCTGCCGTTCGGGAGCGACGCGTGGCCGACAATCGCGCCCGATCTCCGAACGGCTTACGTGCTGGATACGCACAACACCGGCACATGGCCGAATGTCACCAGCGGCGATGTCACGCTGTACCTGATTGATACGACGACCGGCGCGCAACGGACCGTGCCGCTCCCGATGGTCCATGCGGGCGTCTTCCCGACGGACCGCACGGTCCACGGCCAGCCGGTGATCCGCTCTTTCTCGCCCGGCATCGTTGCCAGCCCGGACAGCAAGTGGCTCTATATCGTCCACCCGGGCGCGAATGCCATCACGGTCATCAATCTGAAGGAAGGGCGCGTGGAGCGGACCGAGAGTATCCACCCAACCCTCTCCGCCGCGCGGCAGCTCTTCGGCTGGCTTATGCCGCAACGCGTCGCCGCGAAGGAAGCACCGGAAAGCACGGACACACAGGCAACTGTTTCGCCGGACGGCCGCACACTCGCCATCACCGGCACGATGGTTCACCCGCAGGACGACGGCTCCTATGATGTCACGGATGAGGGGATACAGTTCGTGGATCTCCGGACATTCACGGAGACGGCGCATCTGCTGCAACGGCAGTATCAGGGGTACGCACGCTCCCTGAACGTGCAATGGAGCGCGGACGGACGGCTGCTCTACATCGGCAACGTCATCTCTTCAACAACGCCCGATGACAGCACGGACGCCTATCAACTCCGGATCATGGATGTACGCAGCCACGCCATTACTGCCACACAGACGTACGTCGCGGAGATTCCGACCACAGTCTATCTCCTCGCAACCTGGTTCGCCCTTCCACAATAGTGGTTGCCTCGTAATCGCCACCGATCCCACATCATCGCCTCGGAGTCTGTCCGGATGCCCGTGCGGACTACTTGACAACGCTTGGTTGTGCGCGTATAGTCGAGAACAACTATTTGATGGCGGCTATACGCGAGGCACCCGGCAAAACCGATGGCGAACAGACGGCATCCTTACAACTTGCTCACGCTTGCGACACTGGGGCTCCTCGCGGAGCGACCAACACACCCCTATGAGATGGACTTTCTGATGCGGGCGCGCGGCCTCGATCAGAGCATCAAGCTCAATCGCGGGTCGCTCTATACGGTCGTCGAGACACTTCAGCGCGATGGTCTGATCGTGCCGCAGGAGACGCAGCGCGAGGGTCGCCGCCCGGAGCGAACGGTCTACGCACTGACTGAAGCGGGGCGCGCCAAGTTCGCTGGCTGGCATCGCTGGTTGCTGAGCATCCCCGCGACCGAGTACACGCAGTTCGCGGCCGCGTTGTGCTTTATCGCGCATCTCTCCCCGGCCGAGACGATCGCGCTCCTTGAGGAACGCGCGCGCCGCCTCGATGACGAGATCGAGGAGCGGCGCTTCCGGTTGGGCTCGATTAGGGAGCGGTTGAGCGTTCCCCGGCTCTTCCTGCTGGAAGAGGAGTTTGCACTGTCGCAGCGGGAGGCCGAGGTGCAATGGGTGCGGCAGATCGTCCAGGAGATCAAGGACGGAACGTTGACGTGGCCCGCCTACATAGTGGGTGAACAGGTGTCGGTAATGGAGGATTTGGAGAGGCATCAATGATGAAGAGCAAGAGCATGGGAAAACTGCCAAAGTGGTTGAAGCCAATGAATCGCGTCGTCATGGCCGTACAGCGCCTCGGGCTGTCTCCTGGCCCGGTGGGCATCCTTTCGGTGCCGGGGCGTATGAGTGGCGCCCTGCGCTCCACTCCCGTCACCCCACTGACCGTGGATGGCCACCGGTACATCGTCGGCGGGAAGGCTGACGCGGACTGGGTGAAGAACGCACAGGCAGGCGGGTGGGGCATACTCGCGCGTGGTCGCAATCGGGAGCGCGTCACCCTCATCGCGTTGCCGGTCGAGGAGCGTGCGCCCATCCTGCGCGCGTTCCCACGGCTGGTACCGCGCGGTGTCGGGTTCTTCCAGCAGTTATATGAATTGCCGAAAGATCCGGCGCGGTTACCGGAGGCATTTGCCGCACTCGCTCCGCATTGCGCCGTCTTCCGGATTGATCCGCCGCGCGGCGATGGGTGAACGCGTGCGCCGATGCGCACAGACGAAAAGGAGAGACAGATGATCGCTACCCACAACGAGCACCCACGCACCGATGGCCCGATGATCGAGACACGCAATCTGCGCCGCACCTTCAAATCCCGCCGGGGTGATGTCGAAGCGGTCGCCGGTGTTGACCTCCGCGTCGAGGCGGGCGAACTGTTCGGGTTCCTCGGCCCGAACGGCGCGGGCAAGACGACGACGCTGCGCATGCTGGCGACGCTGCTGCCACCGACGGATGGCGACGCAACCGTGGCCGGGTGCGACTTGCGCCGCGAGCCGCAGCACGTCCGCGAGCGGATCGGCTACGTCGGCCAGCGTGGCGGCACCGATCCCGCCGTCATTGGCCGCGCCGAACTCGTCTTCCAGGGGCGCATGTACGGGATGAGCGCGGCGGAGGCGAAACGGCGCGCTGCCGAATTGATTGTAACGCTCGAATTGGAGGAGTGCGCTGACCGGCGCACGGGTACCTACTCGGGCGGGCAGCGGCGGCGGCTCGACATCGGGCTTGGCCTGATCCATGAGCCACAGGTGCTCTTCCTCGATGAGCCGACAACCGGCCTCGACCCGCAAAGCCGCGCTCGTCTCTGGGACGAAGTCCGGCGGCTCCGCGATGGCGGCATGACCGTCTTCCTCACGACCCATTATCTGGAGGAGGCGGACGCCCTCTGCGACCGCCTCGCAATCATTGACCACGGGCGGATTGTCGCTGAAGGGACGCCCGACCAACTGAAGCGGCAGATTGCCGGTGACATCGTCACGCTCGGTATCGCCGGTGATCCACAGGTCGCGCTCGACCTGCTCGGCTGCCAGCCCTTCGTCCGCGAAACCGGCTCCGAGGACGGCGCGCTCCGGCTCTACGTGGATCGCGGCGAGACCGCCATGCCGGCGATTCTTCGCCTGCTCGATGGCGCGGGACTCGAACTACGCACGATCTCCCTCACCCGCCCCAGCCTCGATGATGTCTTCCTGCGCCAGACGGGCCGCTCGCTGCGCGAGCAGGCCGCCTAACACGATGAGAAACGAGGAAATAAAACCACCAAGGCACCAAGGACACAAAGAAACACAAAGGGAACACAAAGGATTGGGAATTCTTCTCACAGGCTTTCTCTTCTTGGCGTTCTTCGTGTTCTTGGTGTCTTGGTGGTTCATCTCCCGTTGTCTTGTACGCCACTCAAAAGGAGCATTCTCATGAAAACTCTCCGCGATACCTGGCTCGTCTTCCAGCGCAACCTCGGCCTGACCCTCGGAAACCCGGCGTGGACCGTGATCGGGCTGGTCCAGCCGATCCTTTACCTGCTCTTATTCGCGCCGCTGCTCAAGTCCATCGTCAAAACGCCCGGTTTCCCGTCAGGCGGTGCGTACAATATCTTTGTTCCGGGGCTGCTCATCCAGCTTGGGCTGTTCGGTACGGCCTTTGTCGGCTTCACTCTGATCGCGGAACTGCGCTACGGCCTGGTTGAGCGGTTACAGGTCACCCCAGTGAGCAGACTGGCGCTGTTGTTGGGTCGCGCCCTGCGCGACATCCTCATTCTCCTCATTCAGTCCCTGCTGCTCGTCCTACTCTCCCTCCCTTTCGGGCTGGACATCCACCCGGCAGGTCTGCTCGTCGTCCTGGGGTTGATTGCTCTGATTGGGTTGCTGATGGCTTCGTGCTCATATGCCCTCGCGCTCTGGCTGAAGAGCGAGGATGCGTTCGCCCCGCTGCTCACGACGGTCACGCTGCCGCTGTTGCTGCTCTCCGGCGTGCTGCTGCCGCTCACGCTCGCCCCCGCCTGGCTGCGCGACATCGCCGCCGTCAATCCCCTGTCGTATGCCGTGGATGCGGCCCGCGCGATTTTCAACGACCATCTCGGCGATGGCAGCGTCCTCAAGGGCATCGTGATCACCGCCATCCTCGCGATCATCGCGCTCGTCGTCTCCGCTCGCTCCTTCGGCCGCACCGTCGCGTAAGGAAGGATCAAGCACAGAGAACACAGAGGAGAGAAAAAGAGAAATCCTCTCTGTGATCTCTGGGTCCTCCGTGTCCTCTGTGTTCAATCCCTCTTTCCGACTGATTTCTCCTCGCGTGCGAGGTCTTTGAGAGCGGCTTCGCGCAGGCCGGTCATGTAGCCGGTGGCGAAGAGGCGGCCGAGGATTTCGTAGCCGGGCTGATCGTTTCCCTCGCCCTCCATCGTTGGCGCGTGATCGAGGCGCATCGGACCGTCGAAGCCGACTTCCAGATAGGTGCGCATCGCTGCGAGCATATCCGTCTGCCCTTCGTCGTGGAAGACTTCCGCAAACTTCTCCGGCGTGCCGCGCACATCGCGGAAATGGACGAAATGGATCGCGTTGCGCGCCGCGAAGTGGCGAATCGTTTGGGGAACGTCCGGGGCCATCAAGGCGAAGTTGCCCTGGCAGAGGGTAATGCCATTATGCGGGCTGGGAAC
Source organism: Thermomicrobiales bacterium (assembly GCA_050999735.1). GTDB lineage: Bacteria > Chloroflexota > Chloroflexia > Thermomicrobiales > JALYUS01 > JALYUS01. The sequence goes on from JBPCPB010000307.1 coordinate 8,453, forward strand.
GAGATCGAGCAGGCGGTCGAAGTTCTCGATGCTGCGCATGATCCGCCCGACACCGCGGATCGGCGAGAGCGGCGGATCGTCCGGGTGCATCGCCAGCCGGACATTGCTTGCCTCCGCCACCGGCACGATCTGTTCGAGGAAAGAGTGCAGGTTCTCCCACAATCGCTCCTCGCTGACGATGCCCGCCGGGGTGAGCGGCGCGTCCTTGACGAGCGCGTAATCGAAACTGGAGACGAACGCGCCACCCCGGCCGCGCGTCGTGATCGAGGTGCGCTGCCAGTTGAACTGCGCCATCCAGTTCCAGCAGACGACGGGGATACCGACCGCGCCCATGCTCTGGAGCATCGTCGCGAAACAGTCAATCTCCGCGTCCCGCCCCGGCAAGCCGAGGCGAATCTGATCCATCGGTGGCGCGGACTCGATCACGTCCACCGTCAGGCCCGCGTCCGCGAATCGCTGCTGCATGTGCAGCATCGGCTGAAAATCCCACGGGCGGTCGCCCACTTTCGTCTCCGCAATCCGCTCCGGCGTCCAATACTGCGGCCCACCCGGCCCGAACGGCAATCCGGTCACGGCGTGCGTGACATCCATCTGCTTGCAGAGTGTCCACATTCGGTTCGGGTACGGGGGCAGAATCTCCGCGAACGTTACCATGTGTTCCTCCTGTACGAAGCAATGAGCAACGAGCAATGAGCAATGAGTGGGACAGCGTCCGGAGTGGGCGCCGTGAACGATGTCCGTAGCGTTGCAGGTCAGACGGTGTCCGTCAAGGTGTCAGTCTGACATCAGCCCATCGCCGCGAGGGTTCGCCAGATCGGAGCGAGCGGGAGCAGGATACTGGCGGTCATCGCCGCCATGGCGAGGAAAACGGGGACGAGGCCCGCCGCATCACCGAGGACGCCGTAGACGAGTGGGGCGAGCGCCGAACTGACGAGCGCGGCGGTGAAGTAGGCGCCGTAGCCCCGCGCCCGCCGGTGAGACGGGATGAAATGGGCGACGGCGGCGCTGAGAACGGACGAGGTGCCGTTCAGGGCGAAGCCGAAGAGCGCGGCGATCGGGATGATTGCCCAGACCGGCGCAACGATGAAGCCGACGAGCGTCAACGCTGTCACCAATTCCGTGCTGACAATTAACGCGCCCGCGCCCCAATGATCCCCAAGCCAGCCGCACAGGAACTTGCCCGCCGCGCCCGCCGCGAAGATCAGGCTGAAGAGGGCGCTGACGGCCGCCGCGCTCACTCCTTCACGGGCGAAGATGAAGGGCAGAAACGTCAGCGCCGCACCGCGCGTCGCGGTGTCGAGCGCGCCGACGATGAGCAGGAACGGGAAGCCAGGCCGCGTCACCGTATGCGCCTCGCCAGTTTCCGCCGCGCTGACCGACACATCCACCGGTGGCAGCGCGGCGCGGCGCCCGATCAGCAGCGGGAGGGTGAGCGCCGCCGTGACGCCACCGACGCTGACGAGGGCCATCCGCCACCCCCAACGCACGGCGATCACGCCGACAACGAGGGTGCCAATCACCTTGCCCAGATCACCCGTGAAATTCAGCGTCCCGAGCGCTGTCGCCCGCCGCGCCCGGACATAGGCGCGGGAGACAATCGCCGTCGCGAGCGGGTGCTGCGCATTGCCGCCGATCCCGGCGGCGAGCGCGGCGAGGAGCAGCAGCCCATAGCCCCCGGAAAGCGCCATCAGGAGAAGGCCAAGCCCGACCCAGAGATTGCCGAGCAGGAGGATCAGCGCCTCGCCGCATCGCTCGCCGAGCATCCCGGCGGGGATCTGCAAGACGCTTGACGCGGCAGAGAAACTCGCCTTCACCATGCCGATCTGGGTGTACGAGAGATGCAAATCCGCCGCAATGAAGGGCAGCAGCGGATACAAGAGCGCGAAGCAGGCGTCGTTCATGACATGGATGACGGACGTCACAAGGAGCGTGCGGCGCGCGGCTGATGCGACGGGAAGAACCTCGGCAGCCATCGGGCGGATTCCCTTCTCAGTTTGTGTCTCACCGTGCGGGAAGACACACCGAATCAGGTACCTCCGGCCTTCTCTGCCATCAGTTGTGCGGCCCGCCCGCGTGGGGCAAACCGTGGCGCCGCTTGGACCAGACCTCTCAACCTCTCATTCATACCGGCACGGACGAGGGAGAGCGGAACGCTAGGCGCAATCATGCAACACGCGCAGCATACCAGCGCGAGACACGATTGCAAAACGGATTCAGGTGGGAATCGCGTCCGTCTGTCCGGCCGCGCCCGCCATGATTTCGTCTATGACGCTGAGATCGGCAGGCGAGAATTGCACGTCAAGCGCACCGACATTGTGCTCGATCTCCTCCGGCGCGCGGATGCCCGCCAGCGCGACGCTCACGGCAGGTTGCTGCAAGACCCGGGCGATGGCGAGTTGCGGCAGCGTCGTGCCGAGGCGTGCGGCGACTTCCTTCAGGCGATCCGCGACGGCGATGTTCTTCGGGAAGTTCTCCGGCGAAAAGAGATGCTGCCCGAAGGCGGCGCCGCGTGATCGCCAGTCCCACTCCACGAAGGTCGTCGCCGTCGTGAACGTGCCGGTGAGCAGGCCATGCGCCATCGGGCCGTACGCCATCACGCCGATACCGAGCTCGCGGGCGGTCGGGAACATTTCGCGCTCCCAGCGACGGTCGAAGAGGTTGTAGCCGACCTGATTGGCACAGATATTCGCCGCCCGCTTCGCCTCCCGCAGTTGCGCCGCGCTGTAATTCGAGACGCCAACGTAGCGCGTCTTGCCCGCCCGCACGAGGTCGTTGAGCGTTCCCATCGTCTCGTCAATCGGCGTCTGCACATCCGGCCAATGAATGAGATAGAGGTCCACATACTCCGTGCCGAGCCGTCGGAGGCTATCATCCATCCCCTGCAGGATCGCCGCGCGGCTGCTATCGCGGCGCTGTGGCCCGCCGACGACATCCCAACTCAGCCCGCCCTTGGTGACGAGGATAATCTCTTTCCGCCGCGATCCGAGCGCCCGGCCGAGCACTTCCTCGGAGTGACCGTGCCCGTAGATCGCGGCGGTATCGAAGAGCGTCACGCCGAGGTCAATCGCCCGGTGAACGGCGCGCGTCTCTTCCTGATCGTCCACATCGCCGTACTGGTTGCCGCCCATCTCCCAGCAGCCGAAGCCAATCGCGGAAATCTCCAGATCAGACGCGCCCATCGTTCGATATTGCATCTCAGCCTCCTTGCTCCCTGCACGCGATACTCGCATTCCTCCGGATGACGCCACAAGTGTACGACAATCGAAAGCAATCGGCGATTCCATTCTCCCCACCACTTGGCAGAGGCGTAATAATGAAGTACTCTCCAATTATTGCCTCTACACCCTCTTGCTATCTCAATCAACATCTCATATGCTTGATGTACGGACACGGAAAGCACCATACGACGAGTGAAAGGGAATGGGGAATGCGACACGGCACAGCGATGCGCCCGGATGGCGCACGGACGGCGGGGATAGAGATGCAGTCTCTGCTGCGCTGGTGCCTGACGCTCGGCGGGGCCATCCTCCTGTTTGTCGCGGTGGGGTTGTGGCATGCCACCGCTGCCGCCGCCGCGACAATCACCGTCACCACCACAGCGGATGACCTCACGCCCAACGATGGCGGCGTCTCCTTGCGCGAGGCGATCACTGCCATTAACGCGGGCAACTCCCTCGGCGACTCGAACATCACCGCCAGAGTCCGGGGACGTTCGGGACGAACGATACGATCCACTTCAACATTCCCGGTGCGGGCATGCAGACGATTAGCCCGCTCACGGCCCTACCGACGATTAACCAGCCGGTGATCATTGATGGATACAGCCAGCCAGGGGCGAGTGCGAACACGCTGGCAGTGGGGGATAACGCCGCGCCCCTGATCGAGCTCAACGGGAGCGGCGCGGGTGGGGGAGTCGGCGTACAGATCGCGGCAAGCAATAGCACGATCCGCGGGCTGATCATCAATCGCTTCTCGGGTGGGGGTATCCAGATCTTGAACGGGAGCGCGAGCAACACGATTGCGGGGAATTTCATCGGCACCGACGCCACAGGCGCCACCGCCCTGCCGAATGGCTTCGGCGGCGTCGGCATCTTTGGGACGACAAACAACCTTATCGGTGGTACGACGCCTGACGCCCGCAATGTCATATCCGGCAACGCTGACGCCGGTATCGGTATCAGTTCCCCCGGCACGACAGACAACCTGGTGCAGGGCAATTACATTGGGACCAATGCCGCAGGCACAGCCATTATTCAGAACTTCGTCGGCATCCGCATCGAGTTTGGGGCATCGAACAACACGATCGGTGGCACGACGCCCGGCGCGGGCAACACCATCGCCTTCAATACCGGTAATGGCGTCGTTGTCGGTCTTGACACCGGCGACACTGGCGCCACCGGCAATACCATCCGCGCAAACAGCATCCACGACAACGCCCGTCTCGGCATTGACCTCGGCAACGACGGCGTCACCGCCAACGGCATCAACCCGCGCACCTTCCCGAACAACGGCCAGAACTACCCCGTGCTCACCACCGCCAACCTCAGTGGCGGCAATGTGACGAGCACCGGCACCCTCACCAGTACCGCGAGCACCACCTTCCATCTCGACTTCTACGCCAACACCGCCGCCGACCCGACCGGCTACGGCGAAGGGCAGACCTATCTCGGCTCGCTGGCTGTGACTACCAACGGAACGGGCAACCTCGCCGCTCCCTTCACGGCAACCTTCCCGATCGCCCCCGGTCAGAAAGTTATCACCGCGACGGCGACGAACGCGACGACGAACGACACTTCCGAGTTCGCGCAAGACATCATCGCCCAGCCAATCGTAACCATCGGCAATGTCAGTCAGAACGAGGGCAACAGCGGCACAACGCCCTTCGTCTTCACCGTCACGCTCTCCGCCGCGAGCGGCCAGACCGTCACCGTCAACTACGCGACGGCGGACGGCACTGCGACGACCGCCGACAACGACTATCAGGCCCAGAATGGCGCACTCACCTTTGCTCCCGGTGTGACGACGCAGACGATCACCGTACTCATCAACGGCGACACGAAGGCGGAGCCGGACGAGACCTTCACCGTCGTGCTCTCCAGTCCGGCCAATGCGACGATCGCCGCAGGGGGCGGTATCGGGAGCGGCACGATCATCAACGACGATGGCGGCCTCCTTCTCAGTCCGACATCCCTGCCGAACGGAACGGTCGGGCAGCCCTACAGCCAGCAGATCGTGGTGTCGAACGGCACCGCTCCATACACCTTCTCGCTCGCGGGAGGCACGTTGCCTGCCGGTCTGACTCTCGGCACTGACGGCAAACTCGCTGGCACGCCAACGGCGGCGAACCCCTTCACCTTCATGGTCCAGGCGAAGGACGCAGGCGGTGTGACGGGTAGCCAGCAGTACACCGTCACGATTAACGCGGCGCCCGTAATCGTCCCTCAGCCCGGCGGCGTTGCCGGCTGGCATGAAGGGTGTGACCTATAGCCAGACGCTCGCAGCGAGCGGCGGCACTGGCCCCTACACCTTCACCCTTACGTTAGGCGCGCCGCCCAGCGGTCTTACTCTCGACCCGACCACCGGCGTTCTCTCCGGTACGCCAACGGCAGCGAACCCCTTCACCTTCACGGTGCGGGCACGGGACGCGAACGGCGTCACCGGCAGCCAGCAGTACACCGTCACTATTTCCGCCGCGCCGCTCACCAGCATTGCGCTCGCCGCGCCGAGCGGCGCGGGCAACCCGCCGAGTATCAAGGTGGGGCAGACAGAGCAGTTCACCGCGCTGGCGACGTACGCCGACAACTCCAAGCAAGACGTGACGACTCAGGTGCAGTGGATGTCGAGCAATCCGAATGTGGCGACGGTGGACCCAACGACGGGCAAAGTAACGGGACAGAGTCCGGGGACCGTGACCATCACGGCGACGCTGAACGGGATGACGCAGACGATCATAGTGACGGTCGGAGCGCCGACGCCAATCGGCATCAGCGTGCTCCCCGCGCCTCAGAGCCGACCGAGCGGGGCGACGTCGAGCGGGGCGACGTCGAGCGGCCCAGCGCCCGCTCCCGTTCCCACCGGGCGGTAGATACAGGCGCATGACCCGCCACGCTGCGCTTCGTTCCCTGCCAATGGGGTATACAATCGTTGCGTATGGAGGCGGGACGATGCGCGACGATGCGGCGATGAGTGCAATTGATGGGCGGCTCTGGTCGCTGGCGCATGCGTCGCCGTTTGGGGAGCGGCCGGATTTGGGGCGGATGCGGCGGCTCCTCGCGCTGCTTGGCGATCCGCAGAACGGGCTGCCCGTTCTGCATGTTGGCGGGACGGCGGGAAAAGGCTCGACCGCGACGATTGCCGCCGTGCTGCTTACCGCCGCCGGATATCGCACCGGCCTGCACACGAAGCCGCATCTGCGCCGCGTCAACGAGCGAATCGTCGTCAATGGCGCGCCGATCAGCGACGAAGACCTACTGGCGCTGATCGAGGAAGCCGCACCCGCCGCCCGCGCCGTGCAGCCGACGTGGTATGAGTTCACCGTCGCACTCGCCTTGCTCCACTTCCGCCGCATCGCGGTAGACATCGCCGTCATCGAAGTCGGCCTCGGCGGCACGTACGATGGTACGAATGTCGTGCAGCCACTCATCGCCGTGCTGACGAATGTCGGGTTAGACCACACCGAAATCCTCGGTGACACCGTGGAGGAAATCGCGCGGGACAAAGTGGCGATCATCAAGCCGGGCTGCATCGCCATCACCGGCGTCACGCAGCCGAGCGTGCGAGACATCGTCGCGGAACGTGCGGCGACCGTTGGTGCGCCGCTCTGGCGGCTCGGCGACGAGATTCGGATTGGTGATCGCCCTGACCCCGCGTTGAACCGGTTCAATCTGTCTGTCAATCGTCATGTGTATGAGCAGATCCAGATCGGACTGCTTGGCGAGCACCAGATTACCAATGCCGCGCTCGCCGTCGCTGCCACCGAAGCCCTCGCATCATTTAATCTACCCGTTGCTGATGAGGTGATCCGACAGACATTGCCGACAATCCGCATCCCTGGCAGGCTCGAAGTCGTCGCGAAATCTCCGACCATCGTGCTCGATGGCGCGCACAACCCGGACAAACTTGACGCGCTGCTCGCCGCCCTGCCCGAATACTTCCACTATACGCGGCTGATCGTCGTCGCGGCCTTTACGCGGCGGCACGATGTGGCGGCGATGCTGGCGCGCCTCGCCCCGATCGTGGATCACATCGTGCTTACGTCGTTCACGATGTACGGCGACTTCGGGCCGGGGCAGGCGATCCCGCCGGATGAACTGGCGACGCTCTTCGCGACATTCCAGCCGCGCGGTACGGCTGAAGTCGTCCCCGACCCCATCGCGGCCGTCGAAGCGGCCCGGGGATGGACGCACCCGGACGATTGTGTCTGCGTCACCGGCTCGCTCTACCTCGTCGGCGCGGTGCGCGAAGTATTGGTGGCGTAGGCTTCAGCCTGTGTTCTGCGGACAGGGACGTAGGCTGAAGCCCAACCTACCGGGATACGAACGATGACCACGCTACTCGCGCCAACCCGCTGCGGCGATACGCTCCTTCACTGGGGTGCAAAGACGTACATGATGGGCATCCTGAATGCGACGCCCGATTCGTTCTCCGGCGATGGCGTGACGAACGTCGCGGCGGCAATTGCGCGGGCAGAACAATTTGTGCGGGATGGTGCGAACATCATTGATGTCGGTGGCGAGTCCACCCGACCGGGCGCGACGTTTGTGCCGGAGGAGGAGGAGCAGGCGCGCGTCGTGCCGGTGATCCGCGCGCTCGCGACGCGCCTCGCCGTACCAATCTCGGTAGATACCTCCCGCGCGTCGGTGGCGGCGGCGGCGCTCGCGGCGGGCGCGACAATGGTCAACGATGTTTGGGCCTTGCACCGCGATCCGGCGTTGGCGGGCGTTGTGGCACGCGCTGGCGCGGCGCTCGTCCTGATGCACAACCGCGCCGCGACCGCGACGGTGGATGCGCTCGGCGGCCACTACGACGACGTGCGGTACGCGGATGTCGTCGCGGACGTCATTGCCTGGCTCCGGGAGAGCATCGCGGTGGCAATCGCGGCGGGCATCCCGCGCGCGCAGTTAATCGCGGACCCCGGCATCGGCTTCGGCAAAACGGTCGCGCAGAATCTCACACTGATGCGCCGCCTACCGGAACTGGGCGCGCTCGGCATCCCGATTCTCGCCGGTACCTCCCGCAAGTCCTTCATTGGTCTGACCCTCAACCTCCCGGTGGAGGACCGGTTGGAAGGCACCGCCGCGACCGTCGCACTCGCCATCGCCGGGGGTGCAGACATCGTGCGGGTTCACGATGTCCGCGCCATGGCCCGCGTCACCCGGATGGCGGACGCCATCATACGAAGTGCCGAGTGCTGAGTGCTGAGTGCTGAGGAGATGCATCGCGCGGAGATGAACCATAACGAAAGGAGCAGGCCCGAAAGCCTGCTCACATCCTTCGTTCTCAGCACTCAGCACTCGGTGTTACCCGATGGTGCCGTAGGCGGTCGTCGCCGCTTCGGCGCTGTGAACCTGGCCGCGCGACTCACCACCCGGGTTCTTGACCGTGTGGATATTGACGTACGCGTTTCCACTCTTCATGGCGGCGAAGAGATCGTCCATTGTCTTGCCCTTCAGTGGCCCATCGAGGTCCTTCGCGGTGATTGTGCCGCTGGACATCACGCCGCTGAACGGGCCGACATTCTTGCCGCTATAGAGCGAGACAACGACCGGACCGTTGACGCCGATACCGCCGACGTGAATATGCGCCGCGATGGGATCGTTGATCGCATTGACCCAGAGAGTCCACGTCATGCTCTGGCCATCATCGTTGATATGGAGGATCGCCCACCCATATGTACCCGAATCGCTGAACGGCACCTCTCCACCCGGCGTGGTGGTCGCGATGTAATCATGATTTGCGTCTGTCACACTGGCCGCAACCGGCGCGCCGACAACAAAAAGCCCCAAAAGCGCCACCAACACCGCAAACCCCATGAAGCGACGCGACAATCCCTGCATGTCTCCCCCCTTACATAAAAAAAACCGACAGCGCCATGCTAGCATAGATGATAGTAGATTGCATCAATACGCCACGCCAGTAGCCGGTAGCCAGGGATTTGATCCCGTTCTGGCTACTGGCTACTGGCTACTGGCATGGTATGATAGGAGGCAGTGCGTCACGAGCGAACGTGGGAATGCGTTCACCGTCGTGAAGGAACGCAAAACGTCGTGCGGTGCTGGTCGAAGGGTCGAGGAGGCCGTGGCAATGAGCAGTGTGGTGGAAACGCCAGTAGCAGCGTTGGCGGACCCGGGGGATCTCTCAGAGGAGCAACTGAGGCGGATGTACCGGACAATGGTCACGGGTCGCCTCCTCGCGGAGCGATTCTGGATCCTGTCCCGCCAGGGCAAGACACACTTCGTCATCACCAGCCAGGGCCACGAAGCGGCCCAGGTCGGCAGCGCGATGGCGATGCACAGGGGCAGTGATTATCTCTACACGTATTACCGCAGCATGGCGGTCGCCCTGACGATGGGATTCACCCCCTACGACCTTCTCCTCAGTGTCCTCGGCAAGCGGGATGACCCGTACAGTGGCGGGCGGCAACTGCCGAACCACCCGTCGAGCGTTGCGTGGCGGATGCCGAGCGGTTCCAGTAGCGTCGCCACGCAGATGGCGCATGCCGTCGGTTCGGCGTACGCGGCGCGGGTAAAGGGCGAAGATTTCGTCGCGATCTCTTATTCCGGCGAGGGCGCGACCGCGAAGGGCGACTTCCACGAGACCGCAGCCATCGCCAGCATCCACAAACTGCCCGTCATCTTCTTTATCGAGAACAACCATTACGCGATCAGCGTCCCCGAGCAGTACGAACTGCCGGAAGGCGGCATCGCGAACCGTGTGGCGAAGGGTTATGCGATGCACGCCGTCCTGATTGACGGTACGGACGTGATCGCCGTCTACAATGCGACGCGCGAGGCGCGGGAGCGCGCGCTCCGGGGTGACGGCCCGACGCTGATCGAGGCGAACTGCGTCCGCCTCGTCGCGCACTCCTCGGACGACAACGACCGCTACCGCACCGATGAGATGCGCAACGAACTGAAGAAATACGATCCCATTCCGCGGATGCGCCACTTCCTGATCGAGCGTGGCATTCTGGATGAAGAATCCGATGCCGAGATGGTCCGGGAGGTCACGGCGGAGATTCGCGAATCGCTCGATCGCGCCGAAGCCGCTCCCGCGGCCGACCCGGCGGAGGCCCGCCGCCATCTCTTCGCGGAAGAGGGGAACGCATAGATGCCCGAGAAGACGATTGCCGACGCGATTCACGACGCGATCCATGACGAGATGGCGCGCGACCCGACCGTTGTCGTGATGGGCGAGGATGTTGGCTACAAGGGCGGCGTCTTCAAGAT
>JBPCPB010000343.1:0-6595 GCA_050999735.1 Thermomicrobiales bacterium
TCTCTGCCATTTGCTGATATTCGTCTGCGGTGAGCAGGCGCCGGAATGTCGTTGTGACCATCTATTGTGCTCCCCGTTGATGTCGTGCGCGATACGTCCTGATAGTAGGATTCTATCACGTGCTCGAACCGTGGATGTGGACGACGAGCCAGCGATCCCAGCGCCAATTGAGGACGAAGGTGCGCCTGCCGAACGGCTCGTCCCGAAGGTGAAACGTCACAATCGCGACATCTCCGAACTGCTGCGTGCGCATGTCGGACTGCGTGCGAACGACTTCCGTGCTGCCCGCCGCACGGACGGCGGCAATCGTCGCGGCAAACTGGGCGCGCATCCCGGGCTTGTCGAGCCGGGTCACATATGCGGCGGCGGGCCAGAAGGCCGTCGCGTCCTCCGCGATATGCGCCATCATCGCATCGAGATCCATGCGGCGGAAGGCGCGGCTGAAATCGAGCAGCGTCTCTTCGGGAGTCATCTCATCAGCAGGCATCGGCATTCCCTTTTTCTCTGATCATCGGCACGTCACGTCGCCGAAGCATCACCGCTTTTGTACGGGTATGCAAGGGGAAGTTCGGAGGCCGGAGTTCGATGACCCACTCCGAACCCCGAACCTCGAACCCCGAACTCATTGCTCGTTGCTCGTTGCTCATTGCTCGGTTATCGTTTCGCGATGAATGATTCATCATATCGGAAGGAGCCGCACGCCGTGCCGCAGATCGCATATACCGAGATCGCTTTACCGAACTTCGGATCGCCGCAGACAGAGCCGGAAATTCCTGTCGCCGTCTACGAGGCGCGGCTGCGGGAGACGCGGGAGCGGTTCGCTTACTCCGGCTACGACGCGCTCCTCGTCTACGGCGACCGCGAGCACGTCGCGAACATCGCCTATCTAACGGGATATGACCCGCGCTTTGAGGAGGCATTATTGATCCTCGCACCCGGTCGCCCGCCGACGCTGCTCGTCGGTAATGAGGGGATGGCGTATGCCGCCCTCAGCCCCGTGCCGGTAGAACGTGTGCTCTATCAAAGTTTCAGCCTGCCGGGGCAACCGCGTGGTGCGAGCAAGCCGCTCGCGACGATCTTGCGCTAAGCCGGGATCGTGCCGGGGTCGAAGGTCGGCATTGCGGGATGGAAGTACTTCCTGCCCGTCGAGACGGCGACACCCATAGCGTGGATCGAAGCCCCGGCCTATCTTGTGGACACATTGCGGGAGATGCGTTGCACCGCGCTGAACGCGACCGCGCTCTTCATGGACCCGGCGCACGGCCTCCGCGCCATCAACGAGGTGGACCAACTCGCCCGCTTCGAGTATGCCGCGACGCTCAGTTCCGAAGCGGTCAAAAATGTTTTGTTTCATGTGCAACCAGGCATGACCGAATACGACGCCGTGCAGCTGATGGGCCTCAACGGCTTCCCGCTCGCCTGCCATCCGATGTACTCAGCGGGCGAGCGGGCCGTGGCCGGATTGCCCAGCCCGTCCAGTCGCGTCTTGCAAGAAGGTGATCCGGTGACGGTCGCACTCGGCCTCTGGGGTGCGCTCAATGCCCGTGCGGGTTTTCTCGTGCGTGATGCGAACGGCCTACCGAGCGGCATCCATGACTACATTGACAAACTCGTCGCGCCCTACTTCCAGGCGGTCGTCGAGTGGTACGAGGCGGTCGGCATCGGCGTGACGGGTGGCAAATTGTTCGCGATCATTGACCGACACCTCGGCGATCCCTTCTTCGGCGTCGGCCTCAACCCCGGCCATTTGATTCACTTGGATGAATGGCTGAACTCGCCAATCTTCCGGGATTCTCAGCAGCGCCTTCGCTCCGGCATGGCATTGCAGGTAGATGTCATTCCCGCGACTCATTCGCCCTATTTCACGACGAACATCGAGGACGGTATTGCCCTCGCGGACGAATCGCTCCGCGCATCCTTCGCGGCAAAATACCCGGAGGCATGGGAGCGCATCGAGCGGCGGCGCGCCTTCATGCGGGGTACTCTCGGCATCCGTCTCAAGATGGAGGTGCTGCCCTTCTCGAACATCCCCGCATATTTGCCGCCGTTCTGGCTCTCACCGCAGCGCGCGATGCGCGTTACAGGATAGGGACGATGGACCGCCCCCTCCCCTTGTCGTGGCTCGATCCGCGTGTTGCGGTTCGTCCTTCCATAATCGAGGGACGCGGCTTGTTTGCGCGCGAAGCGATCAAAGCAGGTGAAGCCGTCGAAATCTGGGGTGGCCGCCGGATTACGGACGAGGAATTGCGCGAGATCGCGCGGCACGTACCGAGATACAATTCGGCCGCAATCGGTGAAGGCTTAAACCTGCTGCTCGATCTCGATGATCCGATTGGCTTCGGCAATCACTCCTGCAATCCCAATCTCTGGATGGTTGATGCCATTACCATCGTGGCACGGCGGGACATCGCGCCGGATGAAGAGCTCACGATAGATTACGCGATGCATACCGTGAGCGCCTGGTGGAGTATGGCATGCCGGTGCGGCTCGCCGCTCTGCCGCCATATCATCACCGGGAACGACTGGCTGCGCGCCGAGTTACAAGAACGCTACAGAGATCACTTCTCGCCCTTCATCAACGAGCGTATTCAGCGATCGCGGAAGGCGCCATAACCGAGAATATGCATCGCCTGAAGCGGTAAGAACTACGCGGTCGCTTCGACAATGACCGAGCCGGCGACGATGTCTTGCAGCGCGAGGCGACTCGCGAGATGTTCGGCGATGTAGCCTGCCGCCATGCGGTTCGATGCCTCCGCTCCGGCTTCATCGGTGAAGATGCTGACGGAGGCAAGGCTGCCGTTGCCGCCGTCCACGACGTAAAAGGCAATGAAGCCCGGCGCGTCGCGGATAATCGGCACGAACCCTTCGGTGACAATTCTCTCAATGACAGCGGTCGGCCCGCTCGTCGTGTAGCGTCGCACGCTCATGTACATGGCTGCCTCCTTTTGCTGGCTTGAATGCGGAACGGAACTATCGGATGATGCGCGTGGAATCCGCATTGCTCTTATAGCAGAGAGGGAGGCAGGCGCGATGGATCAGCAGACGATCCCCGAAGCATGGGTAACGTTAGCGACTGAGGAGCAGATGCGCGCGCGGATACCGCCCGACGCGCCCCGGCATCCGTACGACTTCGGCTTCCTCGCGCCAATGTCCCGCCTGACGCAGGCACATCCGGCGATCGGGCCAAAGTTCTCCGCCCTCTTCGCGCAGATCATGTTCGCACCGGGCGCTCTGACGCGGCAGGAGCGGGAGATGATCGCGGGTGTCGCGGCAGCCGCGCAGGATTGCTACTACTGAACGTCCTCCCACGCGGAGTTTCTGCGTGTCGAAGAGGGTGATCCGGCACTTGTCGAGGCGATTAAGGGGCGGCGATGGCGCGATCTACCCACTCTGACCGACCGCCAGCGCGCCCTCTGCACCGTCGCGGAGAAGATGAGCGCGACGCCGACCCGGCTAGTCAAGGCGGACTGGCAGCCCCTGCGCGATCTCGGCTTCGACGATTGCGCCTGCCTCGAAGTGGCGCACATCGTCGGCATCTTCAACTACCTCACCCGCCTCGCCGACGGCCTCGGCCTCCAACTCGATCCTGCCACCCGCGCCGCCGCCGAAGGCGGCCCGGCACTGGAACGGCCAGCATAGGGAGACAAAGAGAGCGCAGAGGACACAGAGGACACAGAGGACACAGAGAACGCAGAGCAGAGAAATGTGAGATAAAGGCACACGAGGGAAGATCAACATGGGACTAAACGATGGAGAATCGTTTTCCTTCCTCTCTTTCTCTGTGTCCTCTGCGTTCTCTGCGCTCTCTGCGCTCTCTTTGTCGTATTTCGGGGCGAGGCAGATGTAATGGCGGTTTCAACGGAGATGAGTGCGGAGCGGCACGGGCGGGCGAAGGAGTACGCCGGGATTCGACGGCGGCTCTATTTCGCGCGGACCGTGGCGACGTTTATTGTGCTGGCGCTGCTCGTCGTCACGACGCTCTCGAAGGCGGTACGGACAGCGATTGAGGATCGCGCGACGAATCAATGGCTCGCCGTGCTCGTCTATGTGCTGATCTTCGGGCTGGTATCCGAAATCGTCACGTTCCCGCTCGGCGTCTATAGCGGCTGGCATCTGCCCCGGCGCTACGGGCTGTCGCATCAGTCATTCGCGAGTTGGCTGGCAGACCTCGGAAAAGGCTCGGTGATCGGCGGTACGCTTGGCCTGGGGATGGTCGAGTTGCTCTATTGGGGACTCAGACGGCTGCCGGACTGGTGGTGGCTGGCAGGCGGCGCGGTCTATCTCCTTTTCAGCGTCGTGCTGTCGAATCTCGCGCCGGTGCTCATCATGCCCCTCTTCAACAAATTCACGCCGATTGCGGACGCGACACTGCGGGAACGGATGCTGCGTCTTGCGGAGCGAGCCGGGACGCGGGTGCGCGGCGTCTTCACGATGGACTTCAGCCGCCGCACGAGCACGGCTAATGCCTTCGTTACCGGCGTCGGCAGCACGCGCCGCATCGTCCTCGGCGATACGCTGATCGCCAACTATACGCCGGAGGAAGTCGAGGTCGTGATGGCGCACGAACTCGGCCACCATGTCCATGGCGACATCTGGCGCGGCATGGCCTTCGATACCATTGTGACGCTCGTCGGGCTGTTCATCGCGAATCTCCTCCTCCACGCGGGTGTGGACGCCTTCGGCTACCGCAGTGTGGGCGATGTCGCAGCCTTTCCGCTCTTTGCGCTCATTCTCTCCGGCTTCGGGCTGGTGACAATGCCGCTCACGAATGCCTACAGCCGTGCCCGCGAGCGCGCCGCTGATGCCTACGCCCTGACCCTAACGAAAAACGCGCCCGCCTTCGTCACCACCATGCAGCGATTGGCAAACCAGAACCTCGCGGAGATGGACCCGCCCCGCTGGGTCGTCCTCCTCTTTTACAGCCATCCACCCCTCGCCGACCGCATTCAGCACGGCGAAACTTTCACTGGAATACTGTAGTATGCCCCCTTCCCTGCGAGGGAAAGGACTGGGGATCAGACAAGCGACCGAGTTCATCCCCAGTCTGCAAACGAGCGCGATGCATCGCCGGGAAGCGATTGCCGTCGTGTCTCTCATCATCATTTCTTGACAGCGACCGACACGGTATAGGTCTTGTTCTGTGCGAGTTTGTCGTAATTGCCAAACGTTCCCATGAAGCTTCTCTTGATAAACTCCCGTAGCCGTGAGATGGTCACGACATACAATTTGCCACCCGGTTTGAGATGCGCTTTGGCGTCAGCGAAGATGATCCACAAGAGTTCGTTGCTCACCCTGCCGGGCAGATTCGATACGACGTTATCAAAGCGTCTATCGGGCACGGCGCTGAAGGCGTTGCTCAGGTAAATTTCGCAATTGCTGAGGTGATTGAGACGCGCATTGGTCTTCGCGTATTCGACGGCCACGAAATCCTTGTCAATCAAATGCACCGTGCCCGAGGGGGCGAGCCGCGCGATGCTCAAGCCAATTGGCCCATACCCACAGCCGACATCAATCGTTGCGTCGGTCTCGCCGATTTCCAGATGGTTGATGAGCAGTTCAGACCCTTGATCAACGCTTTCGGGGCTGAACAGGCCCCAGGTGCTATGAAATGTCAAATCGTGCCCACGCAATCGCCTGGAAAACACGAGGTCCTGTTTGATTGCCTGAATGTCCATACTGGAAGTATAGCAGCCCCATACGCCCGTACCGTTTACGCGCAGACCGGCGCATCGGCACGCCAGCGGTTGAATGCGGTATCCTCACTTGCCGCCAGTTGATCGCGCACCATCAGCCAGTTGCGCGCCCAGACGGCCGGATCGCGGACGACGGATTCCGGGTGCGTTGCGGATCGCGCGACGAATCCAGCCTGGGCGAAGGCGGGGCGACCCGTCGGCCGGCCAATGGGCTGGAAGCGCAGGTCGAAACTGATCCGCACCTGATCGGGTGTCACATTATCGAGCGAGCTATGGACGGTGCTCTGCGTCATCAAGAGAACGCTCCCCGGCTTCATCGGCAGGGCGACCGGATCGCCGGGCGGGAGCACGGCATCGGGGATCGCCAGCCCGCCCGGCCCACCGGGGCAATGATCGAACAATTCGCGCCCGTGGCTGCGCGAGATGACCTGCATGCAACCATTCTCGACGGTCGCTTCCGTGACCGGCATCCAGACGGTGAGGATGGACGACTCGTCCGCCTCCGGCATCAGCACGCCGTTGTCCTGGTGCCACGGAATCTTGGCAATCAAGCCATTCGCGGGGTCCGCGACGGCGCGCTTGGGCAGTTTCATGCGCGTGTGCTGCACCGGGCAGGAGAAGATTTCCGGGCCAATCACGCTCTCAACGAGATCGAGAAGGCGAGGATTGGCGAGCACGCGGAACATTGCCGGGCCGGTGTAGATCGGCGTGTCGAACCGCACGCCCTTCTGCGGCAGGGAGAAATCGAAGTGCTGCGAGAGGACCTGCTTGCTCTCCGCACAGATTTCTGTAATTCGCTCCGCGAACGGGAGGCTTTCGTATCGGGATGCAATCGCGCCTTCCATGTAGAGCGTATCAGCAATGCCGTCGAGGATCGTGCGGTACTCGTCCATCACCGGCGC
>JBPCPB010000346.1:0-3212 GCA_050999735.1 Thermomicrobiales bacterium
GATTTTCCAGGGCAGGCGATAAGACGGATCCATCGTTCGTAGGGGCGGTCACTGCCGACTGCCGACTTTCCCGGCGACCTGTCGCGCCTTGCGGGCGGGAACGAGCACCCATGCCTTGTAGAGGCTGGCGCCAGCGATCTCGCGATGCTCATTGAAGGTCCAGAAGCGGCCATGCGCGCGGGTCGTGTGCGCGGCGAAGGCGGCGCGTAAGTCCTCCGGCGTCCGACCGGGGAAGGTTGTGTACGCCGTGCCGATCAGGGCACTCGCGTGCGCGTCGCTCCCCGCCATGACGGGGAGATGCAGCAACGTGCGGTTCAAATCACTGGCCCGGCGACAGGCGACACGCCCCGCGACGCTGGGGTTGAGCATTTCAATCGCATCGAAATAGACGCCGCTGCACCGCCCGGCGGCGCCGAGGGCATAGATCCGGCGGAGCGTCCGCTCGCCCATACTCGTCGTCAGCCATGACATCGGGTGCGGCACAATCGCGATGCCGCCCGCCTCATGGATCGCCGCGAGGGTGGCATCAACGGACTTCAGCATCGGGAACGCCCGGTCAACAAAGAGCGCGAGCAGGTGTCCGTGCCGGGTCGTCACTTCCGTGCCGGTGATGACGTGGACGCGGCTCGTGCGGCGTTCGGCGCGATCCTGCGCCGCGAGCGCGCCCCGGATTTCATCGTGATCGGTGATGGCGACAAGGTCGAGGTCGGTCTGCTCCTCGGCGTAGTCGAGCAACTGCGCGACGCTTTGCAAGCCGTCAACGACATCCGTATGCAGATGAATATCCGCCCGCCCGGCGTGCGGTAGTGGCGCGCCACCCGATCCGGCTTGCCTGTCCTGTGTTCCCGTTGCCATCGCTCCCCTCATCGCATCCCGCAGACTGTATGGGCAGTATAGCGAACGCGGTGCGATCCGTCCAAATGCATGCGCGTTCTTGACAGAATCGCCGGTCGGGTCCATTACTACACGGTGCGATATATCGTGGAACGTACGATTGAGGGGCTGCCGTGGCGGTAAGTCTCTCCGAGTTGGGCCGATTCTCCGATCCCGCGCTGCTCATCCTGACCAGTTTCGTCAGTGGTCCGAAACATAGCTACGCGATGATGGATGACAAGGAGCATAATGGCTCGAATGCGACGTATACGCAGGTTGCTGGGCATTACTCTCCTTGGCGCGTTGATCGTCGGTGTGATCGCGGCAGGATCCGGGTGGGCCGTACTCCAGGTGCGCCGACACCAACCACGCACCCTCCCAGCATCCACCGGCGACTTCGCGGTCGGTCGCACCGCATTCGACTGGACGGATGCGGCACGCCCCGCCCTCTTCTCGGCGAATGACCGCACCGGCCGGGAACTCGTCGTCTGGCTCTGGTACCCTGCCGCGCCCGCGCCCAGTGCGCCGACTGCTCCGTACTTGCCGCCGCAATGGGCGAAAGTCCGGGACGCGGAGCACGGCGCGGGGGCGGTGCTCTTCCAGGCGAGCGACGCTGTGCGCGTCCACGCGATTGACGATGCGCCGGTCGCGCCCCAACGCCCGCAGTACCCCGTGCTCGTCCTCGAGCCGGGTATGGGCAGGCTCCCCACCGACTACACGTCGCTCGCCGAAGAGTTGGCAAGCCATGGGTACGTGGTCGCCGGGATCACCCCGACCTACAGCGCGAACACCGTCGTCTTCCCGGACGGTCGGACGATCCGGTCCGTCCGGGACGCTCAGATCGAATCGAGCGCGGACACGGATGCGGGGAACCGGCTCGTCGGCGTCTGGGGGGACGACGTGACGTTCACCCTTGATCAACTGACGACGCTGTCTCGCGATGCAGCGAGCAGGTTCGCGGGCAAACTCGACCTCGACCACGTCGGCCTGCTCGGGCACTCGTTCGGTGGGGCAACCGCGCTCGATGTGTGCCAGCGGGAGCGGCGCTGCGCGGCGGCCGTTGATCTCGATGGGAGTCCATTCGGGGCCGTGGAACAGACGGGCCTCGGAAAGCCAATGATGTGCATCCTTTCCGAACCACCGACCGAGGGCGATCTGGCGCTACTCCGGCGTATCGCCGCCGCAGCGCCCCAAGGGAACGCGTATCTGCTGACCATCACAGGCACGCGGCACTTCAACTTCGCGGACGACGCCGTGATGATGTCCCCGCTGCGGCTGTTCGGACTCCTCGGGCCGATTAACGGGACGCGCGGATTGCAAATCACCCGGGACTACGTGCGCGCCTTCTTCGATACCTTCCTCCTCGGGTCGAGCTCTCCCCTCTTACGCGGGGCGTCAGACCTGTATCCCGAGGTGCACTCCGTGTGAAGCGTGTGGATCAGTCGCGGCCAGTGACACACGTTGGAACCGATGCGCCGTCAGGGAAGGTCGAGCGAACTCCTGAATGGAAATTATGCGCGCTCTTGTTGCAGCAGAGTGAACGCGGTACACTGCGAGTGTTGTGCAACGGCGCACAATCATGCGGTGAAGGCGACGGAGGTGGGTGGGTCATGCTTGGCAACTGGCTGTTTGTCGCGCTAGCACTAACCGCAGGGTCCGCGCTCGGTATTGGTGTGATCGCGCTCGGCGGTCTCCTGCGGCCACAGCGCCCGAATCGGATCAAGTTATCCCCCTATGAAGGCGGCGTACCCGGCGTCACCAGTCCGGTCAACCGCATCACGGCGCGGTACTATGTGGTCGCCATCCTCTTTGTCGTCTTCGATGTCGAAGCAATTTTCATCTATCCGTGGGCGGTGATCTTCAACGCGCTGGGCTGGTATGGCCTCGTGGAGATGCTTCTCTTTATCGTCCTGCTTCTTTTGGGCTGGTTTTATGCGTGGAGAAAGGGAGCATTCGAATGGGCCTAGAAGATCAGTTCGACAAAAATGTCATCGTCACCAGCCTCGATTTTCTCGTCAATTGGGCGCGCCGGTCGTCGCTCTGGCCGCTCGGTTTCGGCCTCGCCTGCTGCGCGATTGAAATGATCTCGGCCTCGATGCCGCGCTTCGATGTCGCGGAGCGGTTCGGGATGCTCTTCCGCTCCTCGCCCCGGCAGGCGGACTGCATGATCGTCGCGGGGACCGTGACGAAAAAGATGGCGCCGATCATCCGGACGCTCTACGATCAGATGCCCGATCCGAAATGGGTGATCTCGATGGGGTCCTGCGCCAACGTCGGTGGCCCGTTCGATACCTACTCGGTTGTGCAGGGAGTGGACGCGGTCATTCCGGTGGATGTCT
>JBPCPB010000374.1:0-8352 GCA_050999735.1 Thermomicrobiales bacterium
GGGGGGTGGGTTGTGTGGCTTTGTTTTTTTTTTTTTTCCTCCTCTCTCCCGGGGGCACCCCCCCCCCCCCCCCCCCCCCCACCACCGAGAAGACCGATGCATCCAGCGGTGACACAGCCCACTCCGCCGAATCTCCGTATCGCGATGTGCGAAACGGTCGCGGACTTTCATGTCTGCGAAGACCTCCAACTGGCCGTGTGGGAAGGGAGCGAGCGCGAAATCGTGCCGTACGACATCCTGCGCGCCATCGCGCATGCGGGCGGGACGGTCGTCGGCGCGTGGGACGGCGGTCAGATGGTCGGCATGGCGCTCAGTTTCGTCGCCTTCGGCGCGGAGGGTGCATACCACCACTCGCATCTGCTCGGCGTGCTGCCGGCGTATCGCCGCTGGGGCGTCGGCTGGCGGCTGAAGATGGCGCAGCGGGCGTTCGTACTCGCGCAGGGGCTGAATCTCATGACATGGACCTTCGATCCGCTCGAATCGGCGAATGCACACCTGAACTTCGCCAAACTTGGCGTCATCAGCCGGACGTATCTGCCGGACTTCTACGGCGCGATGCCCGAAGCGCTCAATGCCGGGATGCCGAGCGACCGCCTGCTCGTCGAATGGCGGCTCGATGCGCCGCACGTTGTTGGTCGCCTCGCGACTGCCGAGAGCAGCGCCACCTTCGGCCCGCTCGTCAGCGCGGAATCCTTCGACACCCCTTACCTCCTCCGCATGGCCCCGGATGGCTCCCCACTGGTTCCTTCTTCCCTCGGCGGAGAGCCGAGCGCAGTCCCGGCAGACGAGGAGTCAGGAAGATACCGCATCGAAATCCCCGCGCATATCCAAACGCTCAAAGCGACCGATCCCGGCCACGCGCTCGCCTGGCGGCTGGCGACGCGCGCCGCCTTCACCGATGCCCTCGCGCGCGGCTACCTGATCACCGATTATCGCGCCCCCCGCTTCCACCGCCCGGAGTGCGGGTGCTATCTCCTCTCCATGCCACCGGCAGGTAATTGACTGCTTGACTGAACGACTGATATGCCGCATCGCGGAACCGGCGCAGGACGTTGACATCACAGTAGAAGGATACTCGCAGTATTTATTTTTTTCTCCGCAACGCGCATACTAACGCCGCTCGCACGTCACCACACACCCGGGCTATCCGGAATGGCACAACCGTCTGCATCTCGCTTCTGCTCCATGAGTATCGGTCGGGACAGCGAGCGCGAGCGGCATGAGGAGATCGTTGTGGCGGCATCGCGATCATCATTGCAGGTTATCAATCGCGATCACCGTCGCCTGGCGGATATGCGCCCCGTCGCGCCGGACCCGGCATCCACGCCGCTGCCGCTTGCCCAGGCGCCTCCCCTACCCACGCCGCTCACCCGCTTTATCGGGCGGGAACGGGAAGTGGCTGAGATTGCTGCCCTCCTCGACACCACGCGTCTCCTCACGCTCACCGGTTCCGGTGGCTGCGGCAAGACTCGCCTCGCCCTCCAGGTTACGACCGGGCGGGCGGCGGCGTCTCCCGATGGTGTCCGGTTCGTCGCCCTCGCCGCGTTAGCCGATCCGGCGCTCGTGCCGCATACCGCCGCCGCGGCGCTCGGCATTCGCGAAGAAATGGGCGTCCCCATCGGCATGACGCTGATGAACACCGTAGGTGATCGTACCGTACTGCTCATTCTGGACAACTGCGAGCATCTGATCACCGCGTGTGCCACATTCGCGGCGGACCTTTTACGCGCCTGCCCCGCCGCGCGCATCCTCGCCACCAGCCGCGAACCCTTACGCGTACCGGGAGAGACCGCCTGGCGTGTCCCCTCACTCTCGGTGCCGGACCCCGCGTGGGCCCTGACAGCGGCACGCGCGCTGGAAAGTGAGGCGGTTCAGCTCTTCGTGGATCGCGCGCGCCTGCGATCGCCCGGCTTCGCGCTCACCGACGAGCAGGCGGCGCCGGTCGGGGCGATCTGCCGCCGGTTGGATGGCATGCCGCTCGCATTGGAACTGGCTGCGGCGCGGGTCACCGCCCTCCCGGTCGCCCAACTGGCTACGCGGCTGGACGACGCACTCCGGTTGCTGACCGTGGGCGAGCGGACTGCCGCGCTCCGCCACCAGACGCTCCGCACGGCTCTCGACTGGGGGCACGATCTCCTCACGGCGGACGAGCGCGCCGTCCTGCGGCGGCTGGCTGTCTTCGCGGGTGGGTGTGATCTCGAGGCGGCGGAAGCGGTGTGCGCGGGTGGCGACGTCGCGCGGGAAGCGGTTCTACCGCTGCTCGCGCAGTTGGTAGATAAATCGCTCGTGCAGATG
This sequence comes from Thermomicrobiales bacterium, assembly GCA_050999735.1. Lineage (GTDB taxonomy): Bacteria > Chloroflexota > Chloroflexia > Thermomicrobiales > JALYUS01 > JALYUS01. The sequence continues at coordinate 2,296 of JBPCPB010000374.1, forward strand.
GAGGAGCAGGGTACACGCGGACGGTACCGACTCCTGGAAGTGGTGCGGCAGTATGCGCGCGAGCGACTGAATGCGAGCGGCGAAGCGGAGCACGTTGCGCAGGCGCATGCCGACTGGTTTCATGCACTGGCGGTGCAGGCGAGTCCTGGGCTGAATAGCGGGGAGATGGCGGCGTGGCTCGAACGGTTGGAGGCTGAACACGATAATCTGCGCGCCGCACTGCGTTGGTTCCTAGACCAACGACAGGTCGAGTCTGGCCTGCGGATCGGCGCAAGCATCTACTTATTCTGGTACGCGCGCGGCTATCTGCGTGAGGGGCGTGGCTGGTTGGAAGCATTTCTCGCGCTTGCTCCATCGGCGGCGCTCTCACCATCCGGCATGACGACGCTTCTCTTCGTCAAGTACTGCGCGGGCAGACTCGCGATGTATCAAGGTGATTACGACGGGGCGGAAACGCTCCTGCGGGAAGCGCTGCTGGTGGCGCGAGCGAGCGGGCATCAGCGCTATATCGGCTATGCGCTCACACAACTTGGGCACCTTGCGCTCTTTCAGCGTGACTTCGCCACGGCCCGTGAATGGTATGCGGAAGGTCTCCAGGTCAGGCAGGCGCAGGGTGATCGCGAAGGGGTCGCGATCATGACCGGCAGTCTCGGCCGGGTCGCACTCTATGAGCGCGATTTTGCCCGTGCCCGCGCCCTGCTGGAGGAATGTCTTGTCACGTTTCGCGCCATCGCCGCCAACACGGAAACGATCAATGTCCTGTGTGATCTCGGACAGGTTGCGATTGAGGAGGGCAACCTCGCCCTCGCCCACGACTACTTCACGGAAGGGCTTGCGCTCTGCGAGGAACGGAATATCCGGCAGGGGGCGCCGCACTGTCTCGAAGGGTTTGCCATATTGTCCGCCGTCCGGCAGCAGCATGAACGCGCGCTCCGTCTCGCGGGCGCGGCCACCGCCCTGCGGGAGGCGATCAACGCCCCGCTACCGCCCGTCGTACATGCACGCCTGACGGACGCCATCGCTCGCTCGCGGCACGCGCTCGGTGAAGCGGAGAGCGCGGCAATCGAGGGAGCAGGCCGCCGTATGCCGCTGGCGGATGCCATTGCGGAAGCCTTGGCGACCGCGCCGGACGAGGCACATGTATCGTCCGGCGGACGCGCCGCGAAACAGCGATACGGCGGCCTGACCGCACGCGAGCGCGCAATCGTCGCGGCGGTGGCGCAGGGGCGGAGTAATCGGGAGATCGCCGACACGCTCTTCATCGCGGAGAAGACGGTCGAGTGGCATGTCGGCAACTGCCTGCGCAAGCGCGGCTTCCGCACGCGCGCCGAACTCGCCGTCTGGGCTGTCGCCACCGGGATTGTCCCCGCCCCCCCTGCCTCGTAGGACGATACCGCCTTTTGATGCGCGCCGCCGGGGGCGCATCATATTCCCCGATGGCAAAAAAACAGGGGGGTCCACTAGGGAATTCCCTGGTAGTTTCGCCCGCCATCGTACCGTATTGTAGAAGTGTTCGGCTGACAAATCGCGCGTCCGTGCGGTACGGACGCGCGCGGCATGTGAAAGACGATGTGAAAGACGAGAGAGGGCGCAACCATGAAGACGACGCACCGCCGATCATACCGAGGTATCCTCATCCTCCTATCCGTTTCCCTCGTCTTCGTGGCGCCGCTGCTGCTCGCGTGGCATACCGGCCCCCGATCGGCGCCCGCTTCCCCGGCGTCTCCTTTCGCCACGCTCCCCGCATCATTCCTCACGCGTGTCAATAGCGACCTCGCCGACGATGACCCCGCCTATGCCTTCGCGCCGACCACGGCAACCACGTTGCACGCGATCAACCCCGCCCAGCAGCTCGCGATCACCTTCGGGCCGGATGGTGTCACGGTCAATGGGCAGGACACGGCCCCCTGGCGGCTCGCACTGGTCGGGGTGTCCGGCACGATGGCGACACCCGCGACCCCGGTAATCGCGGGGGAACGGGTGGAGTACCGCCGGGGCGGCCTCACTGAGTGGTACATGAATGGGCCGGTGGGAGTGGAGCAGGGATTCACCCTCGCCACACCTCCCGCGGCGGGCGGCACCGTGACATTGACCCTCGCGGTGGACGGCGCGACCCCGATGCTGGCGGGCACGGATGTCTCATTGACATTGCCGAATGGCGACGCACTACGCTACGGCAGGTTGACCGTCACGGACGCACTCGGGGAGCGACTGCCCGCGCGACTGGACGCGCACGACGGCACGATCGCGATCATCGTCGCTACGGCGGGTGCGGTATGGCCAATCACGGTGGACCCCTTCATCGAGACGCACGCATTGACGGCCAATGATCCCGCGTACAAGGACCAGCTCGGCGTCAGCGTCGCGGTGGATGCCGCCGATGATGTCGTCGTCGCGGGGACACAGCACAAGACGGTGAATGGGAAAACCCTGCAAGGGGCGGTCTATGTCTGGCATCTGAGCAGCCCGACGACACCGACGAAACTAACCGCCAGCGACGGCGCCAGCGGCGATCTCTTCGGGGATTCCGTCGCGGTGAGCGCGGACGGCAGCGTAGTGGTCGTCGGCGCGTATCTCAAGACGGTGAGCGCCCAAGCCAGGCGAGGCGAAGCATACGTCTACAGTGGCCTGAGCTACGCAACGGAGACGAAGGTGTTCGCCAGCGATGGCGCAGCCGGTGACCTCTTCGGTTCCAGCGTCTCGATCACCGGGAACGCGAGTTCGGTGGCCGTTGGCGCGTCCGGCCAAAATGGCGGAAAGGGCAAGGTGTATCTGAAGAGTGGCGGCGGATACGTGCTCGAAACCCCGATCACCGCAAGCGACGGCGCAACGAACGACCTCTTCGGCTCCAGCGTGGCGTACAGCAGCGACGGCAGCAAGCTCGTCGTCGGCGCGCCGGACTTTTCCGTGACGCCCGGCAGCACGGAGGGCAAAATCTACCTCTACACGATCCCAGGATTGGCGGAAAAGGGCATCATCGCCAGCGATAGCGATGTGTCCGCCACCTTTGGCTCCAGTGTGGCAGTAAACAACAACGGCAGCGTGGTCGTCGTCGGCGCGCCGGGTCAGACAATTTCGTTCTTCAATCAGGGAGAGGCATACATCTACACCGGGCCGACCTACGCGACGGAAACGAAGATCATTGCCAGCGGGGGCGCGGCGGGCGACAATTTCGGCTACGCCGTGGCGGTGAACGGCAGTGGGAGCGCTGTCGCCATCGGGTCGTTCAACAAGAACACGATCGCTGTCTACAGCGGCACGAGCTATGCCATGGTGCAGACGGTCAAGGGCACAGCGCCGAGCGGCACCCACTTCGGGGACAGCGTGGCGATGAGTGCGGATGGCGGCACCCTGGCGGGCGGTGCGCCGCTCGAGACGGTGGGCGCGATCAGTCAGGCGGGCAAAGTGCATGTCTTCACGATACAAACACCCCTGCCGCTGCCGCATCCGCGGCCATCCGTCCCGCCGCAAAGCGGCGCGCGTCCGCTGCCAGCCACGCGTCCGCCTGGCGCACTGAATAGCACGCCCCCGGCTCCCCTGCCGCCAAGCCGTCCATGTGCGTGCTAATCGCCAGGCAAGGAGACTACCGATGCAACGATTCCGTCCGTTCCCCCTCACCGTCATGCGGTATTCGCGCCTCTCTCCTTTGTGCACTCCCAGACATCGGGATGGCACAAAACGATGGGCATATGCGCTCGCACTCTCAGCCGCATTGCTCATGCTCGCGCCCGCGATGCTCGCAACGCCCGTCGCAGCGGCAGCGACGGTGTCAAACTGCAACGATAGCGGCGGCGGCTCGCTGCGCACCGCCATCGCCACCGGAGGCACGATCACCTTCACAACGGATTGCCCCGCTACCAGCCCGATCAAACTGACGAGTGGGTCACTGATGATTGGCGTCAACCTGGCGATCGACGGCACCGGCCACACCATCGTCGTGGACGGCAATAATGCGGTCTCGGTCTTCACGGTCAGTGCCTACAGGGCGAGTCTGACCAACCTGACGATCCAGCATGGCAACGGGGGGAGCGGCCCTGGCGGCGGCATCTCCGCCGCTCGCGGCGGCGGCAGCTCCTTGGCGCTGATCAATACGACCGTGACGAATAATCAGGCAGCGTTCGGCGGCGGTATTTACATCGCTACCGGCGCGCTGACCCTGACGAACAGCACCGTCAGCAATAACACTGCTGGCAATGGTAATGGCATTGGCGGCGGCATCTATTGCGCTGGCTGTAGTAGATCGGCGATAAGCACGAGTGGCCTTGACGTGACCGGCAGTACCATCAGCGGCAATCGGGCGACCACTAACGTCGGCGGTATCCTTGTGGTAGACGCGGCGATGACGATGACGAACAGCACCGTCAGCGGCAACACGGCGGCTGGGCAGGCCGGAGGAATCGAAACCTTCCAAGCGGCCAACAACGCCAGTTTCACCCTCGTCCAGAGTACGATCAGCGGCAATTCGGCCGCCACCGGCAACGGCATCGTCATCCGGGCGTCGCCCCCGCCAACGATTCAGAATTCGATCATCAATAACGACTGCACAGGTACCGGCAGCGTGGCGTCCGCCGGCTACAATATTGATAATTCGGGTGGCACCTGCCATCTCACCGGAACGGGCGACCGCAGCGGGGACCCGGGCATCGGCCCGCTCGCGAACAACGGCGGCCCCACCCAGACGTATCTGCCCTTGACCGGAAGCCAGGCGATTGACCAGATCCCGAACACCGGCGGCTGCAATGGCGCGGGTGTGGCGACGGACCAGCGTGGCGTCGCCCGCCCGCAACCGGCCGGTGGCCTCTGTGACATCGGTTCAGTCGAAGTGCAAGCCACCGCGCCCACCGTGACCGGCATCGCGCCATCGAGCGGCCCGACCACCGGCGGCTCGCGGGTGACGATCACCGGCACCGGCTTCCAGTCCGGTCTCACCGTCCGCTTCGGCGGCCCATCCGGCTCCACCGCCACCATCGTCAGCGTGTCGAGCACCCAGATCATCCTCACGACCCCGGCGCACACGGCGGGTACGGTGGATGTGGTCATCACCAACCCGGATAACGGCGTCTTCACCCTCCCGAACGGCTACACGTACGGCATCGCCAACCCGCTCCCCGCCACGCGGTCACCCGGCCCGCCAGTGCTGGGTAGCCCGCCGCCGCTCCCACCTACGCGACCGGGGCCACCACCGTCGGGTGGTCCGCCCGCTCCCGCGCCGACGCCACGGAGTTGATAACCCCTTTGCCCCCGCCGTTGGCATCGGGAAGGGAGAGAACGTCGCACGGACGCTTTTTTCAGAAGACCAGCGTGTTCCGTGTTCTCTCCCTTCCCGATGCCAACGGCGAGCAACCTCTGGACGGACGAGACAGGGAAGGATGTATGGTTCGTTCGAGAGCGGCGACCGCCCGGCTATCCGGCGGTGATCGTGAAACTTAGAAACCGCCACCGCCGAGCAGTTTGCCGGACCAGCCGATGACCCACGGAGCGACGCCCGCGATGATTGTGACGAGCGTGACGGCGAGCAGCGTGACAAGGAGCAGCGGCGACGCCTGAACGGTCGCCATCGGTGCATCCGACTCCCCTTCCCTGCGAGGGAGGGGGTTGGGGGATAGGGTGGCGAGGAAAACGCGGACATAGGCGGCGACGGTCGCGACGCTGGCGAGGGCGGCGACAAAGACGACCCACGCATTGACGCCATTGAGCGCGGCGGTGAGCAGGGCCAGTTTCCCCGCGAATCCGGCGGTCGGCGGGAGACCACCGAGCGAGAGGAGCGCGATGATCAGCGCGAAGGCGACGCCACGATGCCGCGTCATCAGCCCGCTGAATGCAGGAAACGTCCGACCGTCGGTACCGGGCTGACGCACCATACCGAGCACCGTGACGAGCGCGCCCGTCGCCGCCGCGTACGCGACGAGACCGAGAAAGGCGGCGCGCGCCCCCGCGCTACTGCCCGTCGCCAGCGCGAGAACGACGAGGCCGATCTGCGCGATGCCCGAATAGGCGATCAGCCGCCCCATCTCCCGCTGCAAGAGCACGCCGACGCTGCCGACGAGCACCGTAACG
>JBPCPB010000427.1:0-14036 GCA_050999735.1 Thermomicrobiales bacterium
CGCACTTGAACGATTGCTTCGCGGGTTCGCCCTTCCGCAAACGAAGGCTCCATCTGCTCGGCAATTGCCATTTCTTCGGGCGGTAAGGCGCCGATTCCTTCAAGCACCCGCTGACTTTCCGCGACCAATGTGTTCCAGTCATCGTGAAATTCCTTCCAGATTGCCCGATCCGCAGTCGAGACGTTCCCCATTCCTTTGCGTCCACTTGCCCGGATTGCCGGATCAAGGCTGGCGAAATTCACGAGTTTCAACGCGACAGCGTTTGGCGAGCGGCCGATAGCGTCTGCCAGAGCAACGACGGCTCGGTTTCGAGCATCCAGCTTGCCGAACGGTAGTTGACAGTACAGATTATAGGCGGCGATCAGTTGTTCTCGTGACCAGAGGTCCGGTCGAGACATACATCCTCTCCTAGAATACGGCATCATGGATGACGCCGGGGCGTTACGGCACGGGTTCCGGCAGCGCGGCCTCCTTCACGGTGATGGTGAGCGGGTCGGCGCGGCGGAGGGTTTGGGCGTAGAGCATGAGCGCGGGGGTGAGGATGCAGCCACCAACGACGAGGGCGGCGCGCACCGACGCGAGCAGACCGACATACCCGACGACCGGGCCACCCGCAGTCTGCCCGACGGCGTCCGCCTGGCTGCTGATCGAGAGCACCGTCGCGCGGACACTGGAATCCACATGCTGGTTGATCCACGCCGTTTGCAGCGGGTTGTTGATGTTGCGGAACATCCGGACACCGATGGAGGCAACGACGACGAGGGCAAGATTCCCGGCCAGCGCGAAGCCGAAGTAGCAGACGACGAGCAGCGCGGTCGAAACCGTCAGCGCGCGGGCGACGGCGCGGTGGCTGTTCGTGTCGAGGCGGCGGCGGATGATCTCGAAGACGCCGATATTCCAGAGTCGCCCGATGATACTGAAGATGCCGAGCCAGACGACCGGCTTCCACCCGGCGAAGGTCGGGAAGGCGAAATTGGTCAGGAAATGGTCGGTGCTTAGGCGGTCGTACGATTCCGTCGCCGCGCCGGTGAACGCCATGATGCCGAGGATCGTCAGGAGCACATGTGAGCGCCGGACGAGCGAGACGCCGCTCTTCAGTTGACCGCCCATCACCTGCCACGTCGTCCGCTCCGCGCGTAGTGTCGGCGTGAAGCCATGTTCCGGCATCACGACGATGAGCACGAGACCCATCACGAGATACAGCCCGCCGCCGATCAGAATGGGCGCCTGAAGCGAGACGTTGCCGATCGCGGTAGCGATGGCGACCGCGACGATCGAACCGATCAGTTCAAACTGCGAGGCGCGCAAAAAGAGCGGATTGGCGCGCTCGATCCCAATCTCGTCCGTAATCCATGCTTGCGTGGCGCCGCTCGTGAAGGTATAGCCGATTCCCCAAATCACCTGCGCGAGCAGGATGACGCCGAATTTCGGCACGACTCCTTGCAGCCCGAGGCCAATACCGAGCAGAAACGTGCCGATGATGATGGAGAGGCGGCGGCTGTAAACATCCGCGACGATACCCGTCGGCACCTCAAAGAGAAAGGCCGTACCCTCCAATATCGTGCCGACGAGGACGAGTTGCAGCGGGTTCAGGTGCGCTATTTGCACCTGATAGATCAGGTTGACGGTAAAGACGAGGGTGGAAAAGAATGATCCCCCGCCGATCAGCAGGATATAGACCGGCACCGCCCCGCGTTGCTTGCGTGCGAACAATCAGGTTCTCCTTCGATGCGGGGATACATGTATACCTCCACACAATTCATCGCATTGAGAAACTGTTGTCCCATCCGCATCGGTGTACCCTCCTGATCCATATCCGTTACCCTGCCGTGCGTAGATCCTCGGTCAGCATCCACCACTGATGGCCATTCGCGCAGCGAAGACGAGTCGCGAAGCGGCTATTGTCGGACTGGCGTTGCAGCGCCTTGGAGTCGCCGATGATCCGGCTCGGCTCCACCGCGCTCATCGCATCCTGCCCCTCGACTTGCATCGCCGCGCCGCACTCCGGGCACTTGCCGAAGGTTTCTTCATTGAACTCTTGCGCCTGCTCGGCCATTGTCTCTCCCTCAAGAAGCGAATCACTGCCTGCTATTTCCAGCGCCCCATCTTGTACGCGGGTGGGAACGAGTTGGCGATGCGGTGGAGCATCCCCGCCTGCGCCAATGCGTCGAGGCGGCTCTCGATTGCGAGCAGATCGCCCTCCCGGTTCATGGACCACGTCCAGACCTGCATCGCGCTTGCCGCCTTGAAGGTTTTGACGGTTTGTTTAATCGCCTTGTCGAGTTGCCCGGCGCCGTCTGCCATTACCATCTTTTTTCCCGCTCCCCAATGCTTGGTTGCCATTGCATCGCGCGCAATGATAGCAGGAATCACGCGACCTCGCATGGAGGCTGTCCCGTTCCGGCCCCTATTCCCACGTCAGCGAGGCGGCGGATTGATATTCGGTGACGCGCGTCTCGAAGAAGTTCTTTTCCTTGCCGAGGTCCATCGTCTCGCTCATCCACGGGAAGGGGTTGGGCGAGCCGTACCGCGCCGCCAAACCAATCCGCTCCAACCGGCGATCGGCGATATGCTGGACGTACTGACGGAAGAGATCGCCATTGAGGCCGAGAATGCCGTGCGGCAGGCAATCCTCCGCGTAGGCGATCTCAAGTTCGACGGCCTGCCCGACGATGGCGATGATGTGCGCTTGGAACGCTGGCGTCCAGAGCGCCGGGTTCTCCTCCTTGATGCCGTTGATGAGGTCAATGCCGAAGTTGAGATGCGTCGTTTCGTCGCGCAGGATGTACTGAAACTGCTCGCCGATGCCCGTCATCCGGTTGCGGCGGTGGAAGGAGAGGATCATCACGAAGCCGGTGTAGAAGAAGATGCCCTCCATGATGAGATAGTAACCGATCAGGTTTTCCAGCAGGGTCTGCGCGCCCGCGAACGTCTCGGTCGAGAAATCGGGATCGAGGACAGCCGCCGTCAGATCCATCTCGAAGGCGTCCTTGCGCGCGATGGCCGGCACTTCGTGGTACATATTGAAGACTTCGCGCTCGTCCAGACCGAGGCTTTCGACGATGTACAGGAACGTATGCGTATGCACTGCCTCCTCGAACGCCTGCCGGAGGAGGTACTGGCGGCACTCCGGGTTCGTGATGTGCTTGAAGAGGGCGAGGACGAGGTTGTTGCCGACCAAACTCTCGGCAGTCGAGAAGAAGCCGAGGTTGCGCATGATGACGAGCCGTTCGTCCGGTGTGAGGTCACTGCTTCGCCACGTCTCGATATCCTTACCCATCGCGACCTCGGTCGGCATCCACTGATTCGCGCAGCCGTTCGTGTAGTGCTCCCACGCCCAATGATATTTGAGCGGCATCAGTTGGTTCACATCCACCTGCGAGCAGTTAATCAGCCGCTTGTCCCGCGCATCCACGCGCGCCGGGGTTGCGTCGGTCGTCGGTTCATCGAAGGTGAGTGCCATCGCCTTGTCTCCTTCTGAAAATGTCGTGTGAAGGATGGGGGAGGGCGGTTCACGAACCGCCCCTACGGACCATCCGGGAGTCGGGCGCACGGCTGTGTGGGCCTACCCTCATTGCTCGTTGCTCATTGCTCATTGCTTCCCTACTGACAGGCCTCACAGTCCTCGCCGAGGGTGCAGGCGGTGGCATCGTCCACCTCGGTGGCGGGGCGGGTGATCTGGATGTTGCTTGACGCGCTCTGATTCTTCATCCAGCGGGGCTGGATGGCGCGGCGATTGATGTCGAGCGTGGATTTCTCTACCTGCGTGGCGGCGAGGGTGCGGAGGTAGTAGGTCGTCTTCAAGCCCTTGTTCCACGCCGCGAAATACATCTCCGAGAGTTTCCTGCCGCTCGGCTCAACCATGTAGAGGTTGAGAGATTGGCCCATGTCAATCCACTTCTGGCGGCGGCTGGCGGCCTCGATCAGCCACGACGGGTCCACCTCGAAGGCCGTCAAGTACCGCTGCTTGATTGCGTCCGGGATGCGTTCGATGTCGAGGAGCGAGCCGTCGTAGTATTTGAGGTCGTCCAGCATCGCGTCGTCCCAGAGGCCGAGGCGCTTCAAGTCGGCAACGAGCGCGGTGTTGATCTGGGTGAAGTCGCCCGACATGTTGCTCTTCACAAAGAGGTTCTTGTAGGCAGGCTCGATGGATTGCGACGTGCCGACGATGTTGGAGATCGTCGCGGTCGGCGCGATCGCCATCACATTGCTGTTGCGCATGCCGTACTGCCAGGCGGCGTTGCGCACCTTCTCCCACGGCATCGTCATCGTGCGATCCATCTCGACCGGCAGGCCGCGCGCTGCTTCCAGGAGGCCGATGCTGTCAATCGGCAGGATGCCGCGATCCCATTTCGACCCGGCGTAGGAGGGGTACGCGCCGCGCTCGTGTGCCAACTCGGTCGAGGCGAGGATGGCGAAATAGGAGATCACCTCCATGCTCCGATCCGCGAACTCGATGGCCTCTTCGCTGGCATACGACACGCCGAGCGCGTAGAGCGCATCCTGAAAACCCATGATGCCGAGGCCGACCGGGCGATGCCGGAGATTCGCGGCGCGCGCCTCGTCGGTTGGGTAATAGGTGAGGTCAATGACGTTGTCGAGCATCCGTACTGCCGTTCGCACGGTCGCTTTGAGACGGGTCGTATCCACCTTCCCGTCCGTGAGGTGCACGGGCAGATTGATCGAGCCAAGATTGCAGACGGCCGTCTCATCGGCGGCGGTGTTGAGCAGGATTTCCGTGCAGAGATTGGAACTATGCACGACGCCCGCGTGATCCTGCGATGAGCGGATGTTGGAGGGGTCCTTGAAGGTGATCCACGGATGGCCCGTCTCGAAGAGCATTGTCAGCATCTTACGCCAGAGGTCCACGGCGGGGAGGGTGCGCGAAAGGGTGATTTGCCCGTTACGGGCCATCGCCTCGTACGCGGTGTACCGCTCCACGAAGGCGTGGCCAGAGAGATCATGCAAATCAGGGACATCGCTCGGGCTGAACAATGTCCAGTCGCCGCCCTCCGCGACGCGCTGCATGAAGAGGTCGGGAATCCAGAGGGCGGTGTTCATGTCGTGCGTGCGGCGGCGTTCGTCGCCGGTGTTGCGGCGCAACTCCAGAAATTCCTCGATGTCGAGGTGCCACGGTTCCAGATAGGCGCAGACCGCGCCCTTCCGCTTGCCGCCATTGTGTGCGAGTCCCGCCGTGGTCATGTAAGACTCGACGCCCTCCACCTTCAGGTCATGCACCGTCGCGCACGGCCCGATCGGGCGAACCTCCTTGACGCGCGTGAACACATGCCCGCCATAGGTGATCCAGTTGTGTTTGGCGAGCGGCACGCAGCCGACAAGCTCCGCGATGTCCGGCACGGCGGGGATAGGAATGACCCACTCGCGCGTGGTGCCCGCGAACTTGCTCTCGGCGCGCTCGCGCTCCCGGTACCGCGCGGCAATCGGCACGCCGAGGCGGAGCATCTGGTAGCGCACCGACTCCATCAATTCGCGCGAGTGCGTGCTGATCGTGATCTCTGTGCCCCGGCTGATGTACCCATCGGCCTCGATGATGCCCCGGATGACCTGCGCCGCGAGTGGGCGGGGTAGGTGTGCGAGGCGGGGCGCGATGCGCTTCTCGCGTGCTGCGTTGTACAGGTCGTCGCTGTTGAAGGGCAGTTGCAGGTCGCCGTTCGTGCGCCAAGTAGACCACTTGATCTGTGTCGCGACGCCGTCGTGATGCTTCGCCTCGTGGAAGGGAATACCGCGCTCGGAGAGATACCCGCGCACGAAGGCGAGCGTTTCAGCATCGGTTTCGCTGTGGAGCATGATGCCCCACTCGTAGTCGTTGCTGGTACAGTGCCCGTCGCCAAGCATCAGCCCATAGAGGAAGGCGTCATCCGCCGTGAATCCTGCCACGGGCACGACTTCCACCGGTATCACCTGCGCGACGTAATCGCCCTTCCGCAACTCGCCTGCATCTACCCACTTCGGCGAGAGGCGATCCGTGCGCAGACCGGAGTACGTGCGCCGGCTCGCCTGCTCCAATGGCACGCCGCGCAATGCATAGAGCGGATGCCCACGCGTGACGCGCAACGGCTCCGGCGCGTGCTTCAGCGTAATCTCGGTCATCGCGTCGCGCTGCATGTACGCAAACGTCTCAGTCACTGCGCGGTACTCACCGTCAATCCCCAGCACGAGATCACCATCGCGCACGTCTGCAATGGTCTTCGTGCCGTCGTTCGTGTACACGCGGGTTTCCGGTGCAAAGCACTGATTGACGGCAATCGCCGTATCGTTCGCCACTTTGAGGAAGGGGATGATTCCCTGGCTGTTGCCATTCGTGCCCTTGATATGCGCGCCGAGGGCGCGGACATTCGTCCAGTCGTTGCCGAGGCCACCACTCCACTTCGAGAGCAGCGCATTGTCCCGCACACACTTGAAGATCGTGCCGAGGTCGTCCGGCACGGTCGTCAGGAAGCAGGAGGAGAGTTGCGGGTGGCGCGTGCCAGCGTTGAAGAGCGTCGGCGATGAGGGCACAAAGGCGAACTGCGAGATGAGGTCGTAGAAGGCGATCGCGCGCCCTTCGCGGTCGTCTTCATTGAGCGCAAGGCCCATCGCGACGCGCATCCAGAAGAGTTGCGGCGACTCGTAGCGGCAGCCCTTTGTCTGCAAGAGGTAACGGTCGTAGAGCGTTTGCAAACCGAGATAATTGAAGGCAAGGTCGCGCTCCGGTCGCAGGGCGGCGGCGATCCGGTCGAGATCGAAGGTCGCGAGCGCGGGATCGAGCATTTCCGCCGCGATGCCGGTCTCAATGTAGCGTGGCACATATCCACGATATGCATCTGTCGCCTGCGACAGCAGGGTTTCCACCCCGAACGCCTCCGCGTAGAGCGTCGTGAGCAAGAGCCGCGCGGCGACGTAGGTATAGGCCGGTTCGCGCTCGAAGCGAGCGCGGGCGGCAAGGATCAGGGCTTGGGCGATCTCCGGCTCGGTGATGCCGTTGTAGAGACTACCAAGTGCCTCGGCGAAGACGGGCGCGGCGAGATCGTCGCCCAGTCCCGCGCACGCCTCCGCGATCCGCTGCCGGAGCGCGTCGGGGTCCAGTTCCGCCGCGCTGCCATCCGCCCGCGTGTAGTGGATGACGCGCGCCCGCCGCTCCTCCGCCCGCGCCTCACGATACAAAATGTACCGCCGCGCGACGCCGTGATCCCCGGCCCGCATCAGGACTTTCTCGACCTCATCCTGAATCTGCTCGACGCGTACCTCGTCGTTCGCGTGGCACCAGACGACAACCTCGGTGGCGAGGCTGGCAATCTTCGCCGCCGTCTCAGGCGCGAGCGGAATATCGGCGGAGAGGTCGAGTTCGGCGCGGAAGGCCTTTTCGATAGCGACCCGGATGCGCTCGCCATCGAACGCGGCGGTCGAACCGTCCCGCTTATGGACGGCGGGAAGCGCACGGGAACCGTTGGCAGACGGAGAGAGAGACGTGAGAGACATTGGCACAAACCTCCCAAAGCGGCGCGCAAGGGGCGCGTCACCCAAACTCACGAATATGCGGATTTCGATGGAGGGGCGGGAATCCTACCCCCAACCCCCTCCCTAAAAGGAGGTGGCTTTTTCTCCCCCCTCCTTTTAGAGAAGGGGGCCGGGGGTTAGGGCGTTAGCACTCGCTATAACCGCAGGCGTGGCACTTCTTGCACCCTTCTTCGAGGACGAAGGCGGCGGAGCCACACTGCGGGCAGAGATTGCCGGAGAGTTGCGGCGCTTTGTCGGCGTCCGCGATGGATGCGGAGCCGACGGCCGAGGGCATGGCATGGCCGTTCGTGACCGCCTCACCGAAGTGCATGGCGATTGCCTTGCCGATGGCATCCGGCAGCGAGCGGACCTGCGCCGGGCCGAAGCCGACCGACCGCGAGCCGCCGATACCGCGCAACTGCTCGGAAACCGCCTTCGCGCGCTCGCCCTGTGAAAGCGTCGAGGGGAGCCGGAGGGTAAGGGAGATCAATCGCCCCATGCCGTCCGCCATCGCCTCGATGTCCGAACCGGCGCGACCAATCGTGGCGAAGACCTCCAACGGCCCCTCATCATCGGAGTTGATCGTGATGTAGACCTTGCCTTCCGGCGCGGTCAGTTTCCGCGTGTAGCCCTGCACGAGGTCCGGGCGCGGCTTAATCGTGGCGAGCGTCGCTGCCGTCGGCGTGCCGCTGCCCGATACGGCGGGCGTCGTCGCTGCTCCTGCCTCATTGCTCGTTGCTTCCTGCCCAGAGGGCGCCCGCTCATTGCTGGCGTCTTTGACACCGATGTTCAGCACCTGCTCGCTCTTGCAGCCATCGCGGAAGACGGTGATGCCCTTGCAGCCCGTGTCGTAGGCGCTCATGTATGCTGCGGCGATGTCCGCGTGGGTTGCCTCGTTCGGCATGTTCACGGTCTTGGAGATCGAGTTGTCTACGTATTTCTGCCACGCGGCCTGCTGGCGGACGTGCCATTCCGGCTTGATCTCCTGCGCCGTCACGTAGATGCGCTGGATCTCCTCCGGCACGCCCGGCGCGCCCTTGACGCTGCCCGTCGCGATCAAGTGCTGCTCCAACTCCTCGTTCCACAGACCGCGCCGCTCCATCTCCGCCTTGAAAATCGGGTTGACGAAGTTGAGGATGCGGTACTCCTTGCCCTGCTTGACGCGGTGCTGGAAGGCGAGCGCGAAGATCGGCTCGATGCCGCTGGAGCAGTCCGCGAGGATGCTGATGCTTCCCGTTGGCGCGACGGTCGTCACCGTCCCGTTGCGGACGGGCGCATCGCTCGCGTAGATACTCTCAGGGAAGTTCGGGAAGGGGCCGCGCTCCGTGGCGAGATCGCGGGAAGCACTCCAGCCCCATTCGTCAATCTTCGCCATGATCTCCTCGCCCAGTTTCAGCGCCTCGTCGGAGTCGTACGGGATGCCGAGCAGGAAAAGAAGATCCGCCCACCCCATCACGCCGAGGCCAATGCGCCGGTTCGCGCGCACCTTCTCCTGAATCAGCGGCAGCGGCAGCGGATTGACATCAATCACGTCGTCGAGGAAGCGCACCGTCAGCCGTGTGACCCGCTCCAACTCCTCCCAGTCGAGGAAGACCGTCTCCCCGACCCGCTTCGTCGTTGCCGCAAGATTAATTGAGCCGAGGTTGCATGCATCATATGGCCCTAACCATTGCTCGCCGCATGGATTAGTTGCTTCAAGCAATTCAATTGTGGGAGTTGGATTGCTTTTGCTGTTGTTCGCGCGGTCAATGAAGACGAAGCCGGGATCGCCGGAGCGCCATGCGGCGTCCACGATCTGCTCCCAGATGTTGCGCGCTCGCTTCCGGCCAACGACCGCGCCGGAGTGTGGCTCGATCAGGTCGTACTCGCTGTCGTCCTTGACAGCCTGCATGAAGGCGTCGGTGGCGGCGACGGAGATATTGAAGTTCGTCACGCCACCATCCAGTTTGCAGGTGATGAACTTCTCGACATCGGGGTGATCCACGCGCAGGATACCCATGTTCGCGCCGCGTCGCGTGCCGCCTTGCTTCACCTGCTCGGTCGCCGCGTCGAAGATACGCATGAAGGAGACGGGACCACTGGCGACGCCCTGACTCGTGCCGACGGTGCTTCCCTCCGGCCGAAGCCTAGAGAAAGAGAAACCTGTTCCTCCACCTGATTTATGAATGATAGCAGCATATTTCACTGCATCGAAGATACCTTCGATCGTATCCGGGACAGGAATGACAAAGCAGGCGGAGAGTTGCAGGCCATTGTCCTTGCCCGCGTTCATCAGCGTCGGGGAGTTGGCGAGGAACTTGCCGGTGACGAGCACTTCGTAGAACTGGCAAGCGGTCTCGTAGATGTCGCCGCCGTAGTTCGCCTCTGCCTGGGCGACCGCCGTGGCGACACGCCAGCAGAGGCCATCCTCGTCTTCGAGGTAGTGCCCGTCCTTTTTCCAGAGATACCGCTCGCGCAGCACGCGAACGGCAGGCTCGGACCACGTTCCCTTCAGTGCGGGCCGCACTATCCCCGCCGCGTGCGCACCCTTCCCGTTTGTACCGTGCCCGTTACTCGTCTTTCCCGCCATGTCCGCCACCTTTAGCCGCTTCGTGGATACCGACGCCATCTCCCGTGACTCCCTTCGTCCCAACTGCCTTGCAGGTATGATGCCCGGAGAACCCGACCTGCCCCAAATGACCGCGACGCCGAAATTAGAACAAACTCTGTACCCGCTGTGCCCCATTCCGCTTCACAGAGGAAAGGGGATATATCGGGGTGTCCGCAATTCGGCACCACAAGATGTAGGGGTATCGTAGCGGCACTCGCGCCACTTGTCAAGGGTAACGAATGTATACGTACATTCTGTACGTGCCAAGCAGGCACAGAAATAGAACGCGCTGGGGTAACGGCGGAAATCGGTGGATGACACGTCGTATTGGCTACCCATGCAAGAGAGAATGTACGTCTGTGCTGTGCATAACGCGCGAAGAAGGCTGATTGAGCGCGCCGCGCCAGTGCGATCTGTCGTATGCTGCGGGCGGTAGTGTGGCGAAATACGAACCGGGGGAGATTTCGATGACAGAGCAGTTAACCACATCCTATGTCTCATCGCGCCGGATTGGCGATGCGACCGTCACGGTCATCAATGACGGCTCGATCCCGATCCCGGTCGGTTCCGTCTTCCCGCCACCGGAAGCGGAGTGGATCCGCGCGCACGACGCGGTGAACGCGGACGATTGCCTGAGCAGCGGCCAGATGGTCATCCATATTCGAACCGACGATACCTCGATCCTCATTGACCCCGCCTACGACGATCCCGGATCGGCATGGAACGACCACTTCGCCGCCAAATGGCCCGGCCTGGCCCGGACGCCGGGAATGGAAGCGGGACTGGCAAGCATCGGCGTCCGACCCGAGGAAGTGACGCACGTCCTCATCACTCACGCACACGACGATCATTTCGCCGGTGTCATTGCCGAGCGGGGTGGGCAGAGCGAGGTGCGCTTCCCGAACGCGCGCCATCTGATTGGCCGGGCGGACTGGGAGGGTAACCCACGGCGCGACAAGCCGGAGTATGACCTGGCGGCGCGGCTTGGGGTGGTTGCGCAACGCGGCCTGCTCGACCTTGTGGAGGGCGATCAGGAAGTCGTGCCCGGTGTGGCGATGATCCACGCGCCGGGTGAGACGCCGGGGCATTCCATCGTCCGTCTTGAATCTGGCGGCGTGCGCTTCTATGCACTCGGCGACCTCTTTCACCACCCATCGGAGATCACGTATCTCGATTGGGCCTCGCCATGGGTCAATCTCCCCGCGATGCGCGCCTCCCGCGACCGTTTCCTCGCTGAGGCGGCACCCACCCATGCGACGATTGTCTTCACGCACGAGAATTTCCCAGCGTGGGGCCGGATCGTCGCGACAGACGGCGGCTATCACTGGGAACGCACATAATCGGTGGCGTAGGCTAAAAACTTTCTTCGGTAATGGTGGTAGCAGGCTTTCCCACCTGCCTCCCCTCGGCGAACGGCAGGCTGGAAAGCCTGCTACCACCGAGGAATTACCGGATTAAGCCGGTAAGGTTCATCAGCCTGCGCTACCGCTCGCATTACAGCGCGGCGGAGAGTGGTGGGATCAGTTGCTTCTTGCGTGAGACGACGCCCGGCAAATGCACATAGCCATCGGACGCCTGCACGCCGAAGGCGCGCTCGACAATCGGGCGGCTCTCCGGGTCAAAGAGGAGGTCGGTCGCCTCGCCGATGATGTCCGTCATCATCAGGACGGAGAGATCCAGCCCCTGCCGCGCTTTCGCCGCCGCCAGTTCGGCACGCAGTTCGTCGTACCGCCCGCGCACGGCGTCCAGCGACATGACGTCTACCTGCGCGACGCCGACCGCCTTGCCGCTGAATTCGTACGGCTTGTAGTCGTTGCTGACCAGTTCCGTCGCTGTGCGGGCCGAGATGTCGGAGCGCGCCGCGAACATCTCCTTTGCCAGCGCCCCGGCATCGAGTCCCGTTCGTTCGACCAGTGCGGCGAGCGCGCGGCGATCCCGAATCGTCGTCGTCGGCGAGCGGAGCAGAAGCGTGTCGGAGATGATCGCGCTGAGGAGCAACCCAGCGGTCGTCGTCTCCAGGACAACGCGCTCCGGGTGCGGCAGGTGGAACCACCGCTCCGGGTCGAGATACATCTCCGCGATCAGCGTTGCCGTCGCGCCGACGGGATCGGCGAGATAGAAGATCGGCGCGCCCGTGGTGACATCACCAATGTTGTGATGGTCCACGATCTCAACGACTTCCGCCGTCTCCAGCCCCTCGACGGACTGAGCGCGCTGGCTGTGATCCACGAGGATGATGCGGCGGCGCTGACGGCGCAGGAAATCTGTGCGAGTGGCGAGGCCGACAACGCGGTCATCATCGTCCACGACGACGAGGCTGCGCCCCTTCGCCTCGATCAGTACGCGCTGCGCCTCCTCGATCAGCACGTCCGCGCTGACGGTCGCGACATCGGCGCGCATCAAGTCGTGGACGGTCGTGGATAGGTCGTGTCGCTCGCTCCGTTGCAGTTCGCTCAGATAGCGGTCGGCGATCTCATCCACCGTCACGACGCCGCGCAACCGATGGTCGGGGCCGATCACGGGCACCGTGCGAATCTGGTATTCCCGCATCAGCGCCGCCACATCATGGAGCGTCGCGGTGTCCGCGACGGAGCGGACATTGACGGTCATGATGTCCCGAACGCGCGGCAGGACATCGGCGAGCATAAGCGGCGCGAGCGCACCGAAACGGGTGAGGACGGCGCGCGTCTCCGGATTGAGTGGGCCGAGCGCCGCCGGGATCAGGAGCGTATCGCCGTCCGCCTGCGACTGCTTGAGCGCGGCATAGGTGATGGCGGCGATGATACAGTCCGTGTCCGGGTTCCGATGCCCGATCACCCAGATCGCGCGTACATCCGGCTGATTCGTTGATACTGGCAGATGGCTATCCCTTCCCATACGACGCCCCGATTTTCACATGGAAGTATAGCGCAACCGGGGATGCCGGACTCGGTTTTATCCCCATTACGTCGTCAAAAAAGCCCGACCGCTTGTGGTCAGGCTTTGTGCCGCACGATGGCGTGTGGCTCGTCTATAGGGAAACCGTTAAGCATCCGGCGGGCGTTCGGCAGACCCTTTTTGTCTGCGTCGCCCGGCTGGCGCTACGGATAGACGCGATGGCGGCGGCTGACCGGCACCCGAATCGGTTGCGACGGTCGGACGACGACCGGGATCGGCGTCGTTTTGCCGAGAAAAGCGTCGCGGCGCTTGGCGGCGGCATGGAGCAGTTGCGTATATTTCTCCACGACCAGCGATTGCATTGAAACCGTTTTGTCCATGATATATGCCTCCGTCACCGTGATTGCCGCGACGTGGTTCGCCGCTTCATCCTGTATAACATTCGCTACGCACGATTTGTTCCTACGCAGAGCATGACAGGTTTTTCTGACCGTTCCTATCTCCGTCTGATGAGCCGCGAGCGGTTCTGCTTAATACTACGCACGAATGCTGAAGCGGAGATGAAGTATGTGTGAAGCATTGCTGACAGGGCGAAGTATCTGGTAGGCGTCCCCTGATACCGGGAGTCACTGATGCAAAAGCAGGATGAACAGGGACGGCAGGACCTTGAGTACGCAAAGATGCGGATGTGCTCTCGATGCTGGGGATGCGCTGAACATCTTGTATACTATACGTCGTAGCGCCGTATTCTCGTCCCTTGCCGATGGGTGGCATTAGAGACATGGAGGCCGGAGAACGTCATGATCATCGCACGAGACAAAAGCCTTGAAAGACTGCGATTCCCGACCTATATTCGCGCGGCCCTTGAGCATGCGCGCTATGAACCCATTGAAGAGGACGCCACGATCTTCGCGACGATCCCCGATTTTGATGGGCTTTGGGCGATAGGCGATACGCGCGAGGCTGCCGAAAAAGAGCTTGCCTCAGTACTTGAAGGTTGGGTGCTTCTAGGTATCGCGCATCATCATCCTATCCCTATCGTGGATGGGATTGATCTCAATGTGCATGCCGC
>JBPCPB010000472.1:0-7082 GCA_050999735.1 Thermomicrobiales bacterium
GGACAGCGGTGGCGATCAATGTCAGACGGGTGATCGACTGGCGCGATGCGGTGCCCCGCGCGCAGACGCGCTGCTCACATTTCGCGACGTTGGCGTTGGTGGCATGATTTCGCCAACGGTATCCCGATAGTGATTGAATATGCCGTGCCGTGATGCTACCACCAATCCGCATATGTGGGATGGGCAGTATGGTATTCTTGCCGCTCTCGCCATGCTGACGTGAACGGGAGCGAGGTCATATGACAGACGACAGGTCGAATCTCTTCGCGGGCGCCGCGTGGTACTACGCCCGCTATCGTCCCGGCTACCCCGACTCCTTTTTCCGCCATGTCATCGCGCGCTTCGCGCTCGATGGGACAACGCGGCTGCTCGACCTGGGCTGCGGTACCGGTCAACTCACCGTGCCGCTCGGCCCGCATGCCGCGGAAGTCGTCGGCATGGATCCGGATCCGGAGATGCTCGCGGAGGCGGCAGAACGTGCGGCGGCAATGGGCATCCGCAATGTGCGCTGGGTCAACGGTAGCGACCGCGACCTCGACCGATTGGCGGGCGATCTCGGCATGTTTCACGTCGTGACAATGGGACGCTCCTTCCAGTGGATGGACCGGCCCGCGACGCTCCGCAGTCTCGACGGCATGATTGACCGAGACGGGGGTGTCGTCCTCGCGGGGGAAGATGAGCGGATTTGGGAGGTGCCGGGCGTGTGGCAGGAAGCGGTGCGCGAGGTCATCCAGCGATGGCTCGGCGCGGCACGTCGCGCGGGGAGCGGCACGTACGCACCGCCCGAAGACCCGTTCGAGCAAGCGCTCGCGCACTCCGCCTTCACGCGCGTGGAGCGGTATGCGACGGTGTATCAGCGCGCCGTGACCGTGGACGCACTCATCGGCTACCTGTACTCGACATCGTACTGCTCGCCGACATTGCTCGGCGACAAGCGCGATGCATTCGAGGCCGACCTGCGCCAAACCCTGCGCCTTCTCGCCCCGGACGGCTCCCTGACCGAGGCGGTGGAGTTGGGCACGTATCTCGCGTGGCGTTCTTAGACGTAGATCACCCGCCTGCGAGTTGCCAATACGTTGCCCTGTCTCGCCTTTGATGCTGAACCATCAGTATATCGGGTCCAACGCGGCGGAGGACCGCTGCCGACACCCGAGGACGATCTGGCACTGCCTTTTCCTTCCTCATGACACTTCAACTCTCAGACAGGTGGCACCCGGATTGCCGTATCGGGAATGGCCTTGAATGGTTGATCTACCGCCTGCGCCGAGATGAGCAGCGGCTGATCGTTGTTCATCTGGATCGTCACGACGTAGCCGCCGATGCCCGCACCGCCGAGCACGCAATTGCCCGCTTGAACCTTACTCGGTAATAGTAGCATCGTTGGAGCCATGCCGTGGAAAAGAGTCGCTCATGCACCGATGTATCCTGTTCTGACCGTACGACCACTGCTCGCAACCCCATGAATTATCAGCCGATTTTCACTGGTTGATAGCTATGGTGACATTTTCCCCTGGCGTAGTATCTTTGATCGTGAAGCAGCGACATCGTGAGATCATCGAGCCAGAAAGTGCAGGCGACAATGCGAATGAAAATCGCCCTCATTGGGGCCGCATTGGTTTTGGTCTCAGTGATTCTTGTTGCATGTAATTCGCAAGGTAACGTGACAGCGACTCCTGCGGGAGCAGCGGCTGCTATCACTACATCTACCGCATGTACGCCAACTCCAGCCGTTCCCGCACCGACATATACAATCGGCCCGAATGAACGAAGCACTCCCGCGATTGTATCAACAAAGATCGCCCAGTATCACGCCGCGTATCCTGGCGATTTGATCGTACCGGCGCATACAATGGACTTGTATCCACAAACCCCGGCAGATAAGAAAGAGAAAGTCGTCGTGCGTCACCAAAATTGCACGTATGATGCGTACTTGCTTCCCGCGACCGAGTTTGCCGGGTTTGAGACCAGGCTCCCGAGTGGGGATGTGATCGTTGGTGACATCGGCCCACCATCACAACAAGGCGCGCATGTCCCCGTCCCGACACGGAATCCAAGCCAGATACCGGGAGCGGGATCGAAAGGCCCCGGTGTTGTTGGATCACCACCTATTCCCGTTCCATCACCGCCATCAGTGGCGTTTCAAACTGAGATTGCCCGGAGCGCTCAGAGGATAGCCACTGATGCTGCAAGCGCGACTGCTGCCACTCGAAAACCATAATCCTTGAACCTGTTCGCCGCAATGGATACCATCAGCAACCGTGTGCAGCAAGTCGTGTATCGCTCAGGAGGCATGATTATGCATTCGACGCCGAGCATTATGTTCGCAAAACGTCGAAAGAGCATCCAGCTATCCCGGATTGCTCCTCCGGGTGGCGGCGCGCACTTCACGAGTCGGCCCAGGTCACCCGGTGGGACGGGATGCTCGCTCTTTCTTCTTAACGCATCGCAACAGGCGCGAGAACGGCGCGGACGTGTTCCAGGACAATTGCCGCTTCGTCCGGTTCGACGAGCGATTGCGGATTGAGAGCAATGGCGTCAGCCCCCACCGTGCCGACCGCAAT
The DNA here is from genome assembly GCA_050999735.1 of Thermomicrobiales bacterium. Taxonomy (GTDB): domain Bacteria; phylum Chloroflexota; class Chloroflexia; order Thermomicrobiales; family JALYUS01; genus JALYUS01. The sequence goes on from JBPCPB010000472.1 coordinate 2,562, forward strand.
GCATGGCGCGCCGCCGTAGAGTGCGGCGACAACTGCATCGCGCGTGATCGGGAAATCCGGGCTGAGGCGGACGATGGCACGGGCGTGGGGCTGGCCCGCCTCACTTGGATACCCGCGTTCGACGGTGACGCCCGGCAGGTCGCGCAACCCGGCGATCCAGCGTTGCACGGTCTCCTCGTAGCCCGCCAGAACCGCCTCTTCATTTTGTGCCAGCGACCACTCGACAGCGGCGAGCACGCCGAGCGTTTCCTCTTTGCCGACTTTCATTGGGCGACCGAGGCTGTGATTCGGGCTGCCGTTGACGCGGCAGGCGGCGACAATATCGCGCTGCCCAAGCACGAGGCCGGACGATTGCGGCCCACGCAATCCCTTGCCGCCGCTGAAGATGGCGATGTCCGCGCCGAGGTCGCGCGTGAAGTGCCAGAGGCTGCTGATCGGCGGGATTTGCGCCGCCGCATCGACGAGTACCGGCACGCCGTGCGCGTGTGCGATGGCGACGACTTCCGGCAACGTGAGTGCGCCACGGGCGTAATGCTCCCCGGCGAACCAGAGGACGCAGGCGGTGCGCGGCGACAGCGCGGCTTCCAGTTCCCACGGATGGGTGATGTGCGCGCCGCCAATTTCAACGAGCGTCGCGCCCGTCTGTCGCGCCGCATGATCGTATCCGTTGCGGTGCGCGCGGTGGATAATTACCTCGCGCTTACCGTCTGTCAGGTAGGGGAAGCGGGCAATCGCTGCCGGGTCTTCCCCCGCGATGCAGGACGCCACCGCGATGGCAATGCCCGCTGCCGCACCGGACGAGATGTAGCATGCCTCATTCTGGGTGAGCGCCGCGATCCGCTCGCCGACGCGCGCTTGCAGGAGCGGCAAATCAACATGCATCGCCGCGCCTTCCACCATCGCCGCGACGACGGGAGGCGGCATTACCGAGCCACCGAGCCGTGTCAGCGTCGCTGCCGCGTTGATGATCCGCCGCATGCCGAGATCGTCGTACCTTCCCATCGCTCACTCCTTCCCGTTGACGCGAGTAACAAGTCGAAAGTTGAAAGTAACAAGTAACACGGCTATATGTCCAAACAATCTTGTTACTTTTGACTTGTTACTTGTTACTGTACGATTGCCCACAGACGTGGCTTCGGCTCTTTGCCGAGTTTTCGCGCCATCCATGCATCCTGCCAATCGTGGTCCGTCGCGCCCTCGTGTGTCACATGATACTGCTCGACTGGTCTGCCGAGTGCGCCCACCAGCGGTTCCAGCCACTCCGGGCCGTTGATCGCGCCCGCGTCGCCGGTAATTAGCAAGGTCGTCGCCCGCACGCGGGCTGCATGATTGATCGGATCCATATATGCGAGCGTACGTGCGACCGCTTCCCGGCGCTCCGGGTAGGTGCGGAGATAGTCGTTGACCTCCTCGACCGGATAAGCGGACGAGCGATTCGCGGCTTCGAGCAGCCGGTAGAAGAGCAAGCCGCCCGCCTGCACCGCCGTGAACTGCGGTCGCCGCGCGGCGGTGAGCAGCGCGAGATCGTCCCCAACGATGCTAACGTGGTCCCCATCCACTTCGGGGCGGGAAAGCAGGAACTCCGCACCGCGTAGGCAGTCCGCGACGATGCTCCGGTAGATATACGTCGCGGGGTTGTCAATGTCGCGTGTCAGCAGGCCGGGATACGATGCCGCGAAGGGCTGATCGGCCAGCCGCTGCCCCCGGTGCATCAGCGTCAATGTCGCGTACCGCTCGCGGTCGTCGTAGTGCGGGACGTGATTGACGCTCCCGTAGCGCGGCGCGTTCATTAGGCCGGGGAATGGCCCATCCCCAACCGGTACGCTGTAGTAACCGAAGATGCGATACGGCCCGATGCTCGTCAGCCGCACGTTGTAGAGCGTCGCGAATGCCGTGCTGCGGAGCGCATTCCGCTCCATCTCCACCGCGAGTGGATACCGCGCCAATTCCGCATCTACCTCGTCCCAGTACGCCGCGAAATCCGCCGACTGTGCTCCGTCGGTCATGCACTCCTCCGCTTCTTTTTCCCATCATCGGGATTCCGTTATGCATTCACTGGCACGTTGACATCAACATTGATTGCGATAGACGTTGGTTCAGGAATGTGATCGCCGTCTTCCGCCATCCCTTCGAGATGAAATTCGATGGCTTCGTGGATCAGTTTTTCTACTTCTTCCCGTGTTTTTCCTACCACGATGCAGCCGGGGAGGTCGGGAACATACGCGCCATAACTCGTCTCCCCCTTCTCGATAATGACGGCGTATTGCATTGTCCGCTCCTTCACTTCCAGCCCGCTTGTCGCTGGATTTCGCCCCACTCACCCAACGGTTGGTTCCGCGTGGCGCATATACGCGGCGGGTTTGAGTTGGGCGGCGAGGAAGGCTTCGACCTTCGGCATTTCCCAGTAGACGCCGGAATCGTGCGCGCAGCGTGGATAGGCATGGATCTCCTTCGGGCAGGTCATGGTGGTGTAGAGGGCGTAGCCCGTCTCCGGTGGGCAGACATCATCCGCAAGGCCGACGTAGACGAGCATCGGGCACTTAATCATCGGCGCGAAGTTGGTGCCGTCGAAGTAGTTATAGGTGGCGCGCACCGCTTCGGCGCGCTCCGGGTAGAGGCGCAGGTAGTCATTGATCTCCTCGTACGGCCACGAATGCGTCAGGTGCGCGGCATCCATGAAACCGCACAGATACGGCGCGCCCGCCGCGCCGACCGTAATTACGTCATTGCGGAGCGCGGCGGTCGTAACCGTCAGCGCGCCGCCCTGGCTGCTGCCGTGGACGCCGATGCGCGCTTTGTCCACTTCGGGGCGCGTGAGGACGAAATCTACCGCACGGGCGGCATCCACGTAGAAGCCGCGATAGGCGTAGGTGTTTCGGTCCACGACGTTGCTCATCAGCAGGCCCGGATAGCCGGGGTTGTACTGTTTGTTCGAGCGCAGTTTCCCACGCGGCGCGACGCCAACCGCCGCGTATCCCATCTTCGCCCACGACTTCGGCAGTGCCGGCTCAGAGATGTAGCCGGGGACGATCAGGAGCGCGGGATAGGGCGGCGGGAGATACGACTCCTTCGGGACACAGTACCATCCCGCGATGCGCACATGATCGAGACTATCGTAGTGAATTTCGTAGACATCCACCTCGTCCGTCGAGCGCATCGGCACATGTTCCATCGTCGGATTGAGCGGAATCTCGCCCACCTCCGCCATGATCGCCGCCCAGAAGGCGTCGAAATCCGCCGGCCGTACCGTCGTCGTCCCGTACCGTTCCGCTGCTTTCCGTCCCATCACCATTGCCCCTCCACAGGTCTAATAATTGAACCGCCAAGACGCCAAGAGCGCCAAGAAGAAAGAGAGGAAACAGAAAGAAAAGGACATTGAGAAGGCCGTCTCTTTTTTCTTTCTCCCCCTTCTTCTCTCGGCGCTCTTGGCGTCTTGGCGGTTCAGAGTGTTTCGTGCTATCGCAAGAGATAGGGATCGCGTGCGTCGCGCAGGCCGTCGCCGATGAAGTTGATGGAGAGGACGGCGAGGGCGATCATGATGCCCGGCGGGATCCAAAGCCAGGGCATGGATTCGAGGACGGTGAGCGATTGCGCGTCCGTCAGCATGTTGCCCCAACTCGCGGTCGGCGGCTGCACGCCGAGTCCGAGAAACGACAGACCCGCTTCGAGCAGGATCGCCTGCGCGATGCCGAACGTCGCCGCGACGATGATTGGCGCGAGGGCATTCGGCAGGAGATGTTTGAGGATGATCCGGCTGTTCGGCGCGCCGACCGTCCGGCTGGCGAGGATGAAATCGCGCTCGCGTAAGGTAAGAAAGAGGCCACGGAGGATGCGCGCCATCGGTGGCCACCCGAGTAAACCGATGACGAGCATGATGTTGTAGATACTCGGCCCGAGAATCGAGACGACGGTGATAATGATGATGAGTGATGGGAAGGCAAGAACGATGTCCGCGAAGCGCATGATGACCGAATCTACCCAACCGCCATAATAGCCCGCGAGCGCGCCGAGCAGCAGGCCGATGAGCGTGTAAATGCTGACGGCGACGAGGCCAACGGAGAGCGAGACGCGCCCCGCGTAGATCAGCCGGGCGAAGACATCGCGGCCTGATGAATCACCACCGAGCCAGTGGGCGGACGATGGCGGCTTGCGGATCAGGCCGAGTGTGGTGTGGTACGGATCGTTCCGTCCGACCACTGGCGCGCCAATTGCACTGACTGTCAGAATAATCAGAATGACCATGCCAACCATCGCGATGCGATGCCGCCGGAACCGCTGCCAGACCCCGATACGGCGGCGCGGCGGCGCTCCGCCAATCGCGAGCGCGGTCGGTGACGCGGCAGGGATGCTCCCCGGTGTGGCCTGTGATGCACTACTCATCGGTATTCCCCGATTCAGTCGGCAGTGGGGGGGGGGGGGGGGGGGGGGGAGGGGGGGGGGGGGGGGGGGGGGGGGGGGGGGGGGGGGGGGGGGGGGGGGGGGGGGGGGGGGGGGGGGGGGGGGGGGGGGGGGGGGGGGGGG
>JBPCPB010000479.1:0-14519 GCA_050999735.1 Thermomicrobiales bacterium
TTGACCAGTGCCTCGAACGGTTGCAGACCGACCACATAGACCTGATGCAACTGCACGAGATGATCCGCATGGACGACCCGGAGCGCGTCTTCGCCCCGAACGGCGCGATCGAGGCGCTCGTCGCGGCCCGCGATGCCGGCAAGATCCGCTACATCGGCTTCACCGGCCACAAGGACCCTCGTATTCATCTGAAGATGCTCGATCAGGGGTTCGATTTCGACACCGTCCAGATGCCACTCAACGTCATTGACTATCACCACAACAGTTTCCAGGCATTGGTGCTCCCCGTCCTCGTCGAGCGCAAGATTGGCGTGCTCGGCATGAAGCCACTCGCCTCGGGCCGTCTGCCGAAAGAGGGCACGATCACCGCCGAGGAATGCCTGCGCTATGCCCTCTCCCTACCAACCTCCGTCGTCATCACCGGCTGCGAGAACGCGCGCGATCTGGACCAGGCCCTCCGTGTCGGTGACACCTTCAGCCCGATGAGCAGCGCGGAGATGGATGCCCTCCAGCGGCGCGCTACGTCCGTAGACGGTGCGGACGGCGGCATGATTGAAGGCTGGAAAACGACGGGAGACTTCGACGGCACTATCAAGAACCCGCATTGGATGACGACCGCGAGCGTCACGGCAGATTGACCTAACCCCCCGGCCCCCTTCGCGCGAGGAGGGGGGAGCGAGCCTCTATGGAATCGGGGCGTTGGAGGAAAGGCGTGGCAATCCACATGAGGCACCCCCTTCCTCGCGGGAGGGGGGCCGGGGGGTTAGGTTTCCCCTCTTGGCGAGTGGCACTTTCGCGCGTACACTCTTGTGGCAAGAGGACTGTTCGTACACAAGCCGAGGGTGAGAACCAAATGGCGATGTATGACCGCTTTGCGCTTTCTCCCGAACCCGACGATGTTTCGATTCAGGATCGCGATTTGCTCATTCGGCTGTCCGCCTATCTCGACACGATCGAGACGCGCGTGCGGCAGGGGCAGGGGTGGTTCATCTTCAACGCCGCCCGGGCGCGCGCGGCGCGGATCGCGCAGTACGTCCTCGCCGGATTGCGATCGCACGCGCCACTGATCTCGCACTTTCTGATGACGTGGCGCGATTTCGCCCTCAATGCCTACATCACCGAGGTCGCCCTGCCGCGTGAGGAGCAAGAGGAACCGGCGCCCGAACCGGAGAGTCGCCGCGATCAGGAGCAGCGGATCGCCCGCCGTGTCTCCCGCGAGGCGTATTGGCGCGCGCTCAATGTGGATGTCCTCGTGCTGCTCGATCTCGCGCCCGCGCACGCGCACGAAATCACCTTTTTGGCGGGCATCCTTGCCAGTCGCCACATACTGCATCTGCCGACCGTCCTGACGACGCCCCACATGCCCGATGGCCTGAAAGCGGCAATGGACGCAGTGGACACCGAGGGCGGGGCGTGGGAGCAACTCTGGGGCCGGATGTACGAAACCAGCCTGATCGCGATGTGAACGAACCATCGTCACGCACGGCAACCTGCTGGCACTCCTGTTGCGACAGGGCGATGCCCGCGTCGGCTTCGCGGCGTGGACGGGTGCACGCGTTACCGCGCTTCTCACTGTTCTTACATTTTCGTGCTTGCGCGAACGGGACAATCGCGGTAGCGTACCTAATGCAGCACGGGTGCGGCGCATCATCAATACAGGCGGACACGATGTATGGTACAGTGTCCCAGCACCCAATGGCACCGGCGATGTCCACGTTTGGCGGTAGCAGACGGCGGGTGGTGCCAGTCACGCATGCACCCTCCCGCCGCTCCTTCGATAGGGTATCTGCCATGTTTCAATCCTCACCCGGCCTTGCGACCGGATGCAACCGCGTAACTCGACGAGTTTATCAGCGGTGCAAATACGTTTCAATTCTCATCCGGCCTTGCGAGCGGCGCCGTGGCATGGTTGTGGCATATGCCCTCCTGCTCGCGCTGCTCGGATCGCTGCTGATCGTGCCGGGGGTCGGGGCGGAAGATGTGACCTTCCTTACCGCGCCGGGTGGCCCGTGGCAGCACGACGATACAACCTATTTCTCGATCAACTACATCAAGCGGGACGCGGTCGCGGCGCAGGTGGACATCTACAAGAAGATCGCCGATCCCGTCTACGAAATGGAAACAAACATCTTCGATGGGGCACAACTCGTACCCCGGCCAGTACCGATCTACTTGTATACAGACGTGTCACCGTTCATCACCGCCGTGCCCGCCGCGCAGGCGGATCAGAACCTCTATAGCGGTGTGGACAGTAACGGCGTCTACCTCTGCGTGCCGCGCATGGGTAATCTCAAAGCGCCGGAACTGACGCTCAATCTCCGCCTGCTTCTCACACAGGAAATCGCCGCGACGATGAGCGGCGGCAATCTGCCTCCCGGCCTCCTCCACGGCACCGCGCTCTACGGCGAAGCGCCCCCGGCGGAATTGCCCGCGCTTGTCGCCACGCTTGGCCAGCAGATGAACGCCGACCGCCTCGCGGACTGGACGACGCTTTTTGGTAGTGCCGACAACGCACTCGCCGGGCAACAGTACAGCGTCGTCTCCTTTCTCATTGATTCGTACGGCTTCCGCCAGTACCGCGACTTTCTCACGGCGTTCAGCAAGCCGGAGGCGGCGAAGGACTGGCGGCAGGCGATGCAGATCGTCTACAAGAGCGAGGGAAACGCGGCCCCGACGACGCTTGAAGTGAAATGGAAAGCCTATCTCCCGCAATTCCTCAGCGACCTCTGGCAGCACAATCAGTTTATGTACTACAACATTGACGATGCGACGCAACTCGTCGGCATTGGCCAGTATTCGCAGGCGGTCACGCTGCTGACTCCGGCGATCAGTTTCCTCCAGCAGGCGGGTACGCCGAAGCGCGCCACCGAGGCGCAGGCGCTCCTCGCCAAGGCGCGCGCCGGATCGGAAGCGGAAGCGCGTGTGCGCGATGCGCAGCAAGCGCTGGAGGAGAACGACTACTCCCGCACCAATGACTTGATCAAACAGGCGACCGATCTCTACACGGCGATACCGGATGCCAAGCCGCCGCTCCTCCTCATCCAATACCAGCAGCGCGCGGCGCGCGGCGTGCAGGCAACCGGCGACCTGACCAAAGCGGAATCGCAGATCAATGGTTGGGATGTTATCCACGCCCGCCAGAACGCCAATCGCGCCTACGGCACCTTCACGGAGTTCGGCAATGCCCCGCTCGCCGACCGCGCGCAAGCGGTGATGGCGCGCGCGAACCAGCGCATCAGGATGGCGGGTGTCACGGTGATCGGCGTGGGGCTGGCAATTCTGCTCGGCGGCTTCGCCGTTATCACCCTGCGACGCGGACGGCGACAGCAGTTACCCGTACTCCCACCATTGGAATAGGACCGAGGGCTGAGGACTGAGGACTGAGCAATCGGGAATGAGGCATCTGTGGCAACGAATATAGGACGACGCAGTTTCTTACGGAATTCCGGGCCGAAAGCGCGCACGAAGATCGCCATGCTGCGTCCCTCAGTCCTCAGTCCTCAGTCCTCAGTCCTTAGTCCTCGCGCGTTGCGCGCGTTGTGGCGGATATTGTGGTTTCCGTTCTGGTTCGGCACCGATCTGCGGCCCCCGGCGCTGCCACGGCGGGGGATGGCCGATAATCGCCTGACCGTTCTGCGACGCGGGTTGGAAGCGACGCGTTTCGTCCAGTGGATGCTGGAGATTCAGGATCGCATCTGGCGGCAGCGATTGCTCTTGATCGCCCTCCGGGCCTTCTGGCTCAGCGCGCTCGTGGCGATTCTCGTCTGCCTCGTCGCGATCGCGAAGGGGACGCAGCCGGCGACTGCGGCAATCGCCGTGCCCGCCGGGATCATCACAGCGCTCGCCTTCGTCTATGCCTGGTTGCAGCGCCCGACCCGCATGGGCATCGCGCGCTTCCTCGACCAGGGCTACGCACTGGACGCGACGCTCGCCACGAGCCTCGAACTCGCGCAGGGGGAGATGGACAGCCACCTCGCACCGCATCTCCTCAATCATGCCGCCCGCACCGCCTACCGCATCGGTCGGACGAAGCGCTTGCGCCTGCATCGTATTGTGCAGGAGCAGGTGATGGCGTTGGGTCTGGCAATCGTCACCCTCGGCGTCGTCCTGCTCCTCCTCATCTCTAACACGCTCAACCATCACACCTTCGCGCCCGTTCCGAAGTTGCCGGATGTCAAGCAGCAGCAACAGCAGAATGGCACGGACGCGAATGGCAACCCGACGCCGCTTGCCGACCAGCAATTAACGCCGGAGCAGTTGCAGCAACTCGCCGTGCAATCCGCGCAGGCGCAGCAGGACCTCCAGCGATTGGCGAATTCCCTCAGTGACAACTCCACGACTAAGCAGGCGGCACAGGATATTCAGAACGGCAACTACAGCGCCGCCGCCCAAGACTTGCAGCAGGTGGCGAGCAATCTCAATCAGACATCGCCGGATGCGCAGCAAAATATCGCCAGCGATCTCCAGCAGGCGGCGAATCAGAATACGCCCGGCAACCAACCCCTTACCGACGCGGAAAAGAACGCCGCCCAGGCGCTCACGCAGGGCAACAGTAATGACGCGTCGCAATCCGTCCGCAACCTCGCCAATCAGGTACAACAGACGGGTGGTCAGGTCCAGTCGCAGCAGGACCTCTCCACCGCGATTCAGGACGCGCAGCAGCGCGCGAATGGCGATCAGCAGGGGCAACAAGGTCAACAGGGGCAGCCGGGACCGCAAGGGCAGCAGGGGCAACAAGACAGCAACGGGAAGCCGCAAAACGCTTCTGGTCAGAATCCGAGCAACCAGAATGGACCCGGCGCGGGGCTTGGCCAGCCCATCCCCTATCAGCCGGGCGATCCGGCGCAGGCGCAGAACCTCGGCAACGCGGGGAATCCGCTACCGCTCACCGGCCAACCGAACGGCCAGTCCCAGCCCCTTCCCGGCGGTACGGGTAATCCACAGAGTCTGGGCAACTCCCCCGGTGGAGGCAACAGCGCCCCGCAATCCGGACAGCAAGGCAACGTGGATCCGGCCAGCCCGGATGCCAACCGCGTCCCGCGCGACCGCCGCGATGTCGTGCAGGGTTACTTTACGCAGCCGGGACCGTAGGAGAAGGACTCAGGACTAACTGGGGGACGGCATCAACCATCGGGGTGTTATACAGGGGATACGGTACGTCAATGGTAGCAGCGCGGCGCGACAAAAAACTTAGCCCTGAGTCCTTAGCCCTTAGTCCTCCCCTCCTGGATGAGGCGTTCCTGCGCCGCCTTGAGCGGCTGCAACTGCGGTCGCGCCGGTCGTTTACGCATGGCATCGCGGGGGAGCACCGGAGTATTCGCCGGGGCGCATCGCCGGAGTTCGCGGACTACAAGCCCTATACGCCGGGCGACGATTTCCGCCGCGTGGACTGGAACATCTACGCCCGCATGGGGGAGATGTTCGTGCGGTTGAGTGAGGTGAATATTGACCTCGCCGTCCATCTGCTCGTGGATCGTTCCCGCTCGATGGATTGGGGCGAGCCGAATAAGTTCCTGTACGCCAAACGGGCGGCGGCGGCGCTTGGCTACCTCGCCCTCGCCAGCTTCGACCGCGTAACCGTCGCGCCCTTCGTCGGGGAACCGGGGCGGACACTCGGCCCGCTGCAAGGCCGCTCGCGCGCGGCGGGCCTCTTCCAGTTTCTCGCCGGACTGCCGCCGGATGACGGGGCGACCGACCTCGCCCGCACGTTGCGCACCTATGTGAACACGAGCCGCCGCCCCGGCTATCTCGTCCTCTTCTCCGATCTGCTCACGACGACGAGCATGGAGCAGGCGTTCGCCATCCTGATTGAGCGGGGGTGGCAGATCGTCATTCTCCATACCCTTTCGCCGTGGGAACTGCATCCGACGCTCGACAGCGATGTCGAGTTGGAGGACGCGGAGAGTGGTGAGCGCATCCGTATCCGCCCGACAACCGAGACGTTCGCCACCTACCAGGAGCGCTTCGATGGCTGGCTGACGGAGGTCGAGGGGTACTGCAAGCGGTACAACATTACCTATGTCCGCGTCTCGACGGATATTCCCTTCGAGGAACTGGCGACCCGCACGCTGATCGCGCAGGGGGTGTTGGAATGACCCTCCTCGCCCCACTCGCGCTGCTCGGCCTCGTCGCGCTGCCGCTCATCTACGCCCTCTATATGCGCGAAGACGCACCGGATACCTTCCCGGTACCGACGCTCCGCTTCTGGTCGGAGGCGACGAGCGAGCGGGGTCGCCACTTCCATCGTCGCCGCCCGCCGCTCACCTGGCTGATGCTCGCGCAGATGCTGATCGCGCTGATCCTCGTCGGCGCGCTCGCCCGGCCACTCCTCAATGTCGGCTTCCTGCGCCCCTCCGGCGGTGCGCGGCAACTCTTCATCGTCCTCAACGGCGGATCGAGCATGGGCGCGACGGATATCGCCCCAAGCCGCTTCGCCAAGGCGAAGGAGCGCGCGGCGACCCTGATCGGTGGCCTCGCCCCCGACGAGACGGCGACCGTGATGGCGCTCGGCAGCGAAGTGCGGATACTCGGCGCGGGCGATGGCACGGAGCAACTGGCGCTCAAAGAGAAGTTGAACGCGCTCGTCCTCCCCGGCGGGCACGCGGATTTCCAGGACGCGCTCGGCGTTCTCCGCCCGCTTCTCAACCCGCAGCAACGCAATGAAGTCGTCGTGATTACAGATGGCGATTTGCTCGGCGCCGACACGCTCAGCCCGGACGGCAAACTTCCCGCCTCTGTCCGCGTCGAGAATGTGACGCAGGGCGAGAACCCGGCGGCGACGGCGAATGTCGCGATCACCCAGGCATCTACCCGCGTCTCGCAGAGCAACGCGGATCAGGAGGAGTTCTTCACGCGGATCGCCAATTATGCTGATACGCCCGCAACGGTGACGCTGCGTCCTTCCTTCAATGACATCGCCTCCGCCGAAGAGAACGTGACGATTGACGCCGGCCAGACGATTGAACGCACCTACACAATGCCGAAAGGCACGACGAAGGCGAAACTCGAAGCGCGCACGCCCCAACCGGACGCCTTCCCGGCGGACAACGTCGCGGAAGTCGTTGCCCGCGGGAGTCAAGGCTCCCGCGCGGTGCTCGTCACGACGCAGCCCGGCGCGGACACGCCGCTCGTCCGCGCGTTGAAGGCATCACCGAACATCAAACTGGAAGTCCACGACGCGGCGGAGAAGCCCGACCTCGCCGCGCTCGGTGCGAGTTTCGTCGTCCTCGATGGCGTCGCGCCCGACTTGGGAAACCTCCCCGCGCGGACGCCGGTGCTCGTTGTCAACCCACAGGCGGGCGGGCCGCTCCTCACCGTGACAGGCGTTTCCAGCGCCGTCTCGCCGCCTCGTCTGACGGACGCTGGCACGCACGACGTGTTGCTGAAAAATGTGGACTTCGCGGGCATCAAATTCAACCGCCTGCCGCTCGTTGCGCCGCCGCCGTGGGCGAGCGCGCTCGTCGAGACGGATCAGGGGCCGCTCCTGCTCAGCGGCGAGCGGAACGGGCGGCGGATCGTCGTCCTCACCGCGCCACTCGTGGCCGACGCGACGAACTTCATCTCCCGCCTCTCGTTCCCACTGCTGATCGCGAACATCACCGAATACCTCGTGCCGCCATCGCTGCCGGGCAGCGTGACGCCGGGGAGCACCGTCGCCATCCCGCCCGTCGAGGGAGCGGATCGCGTGACGGTGACGCAGCCGGACGGCAAGAGCCGCACCTTCCCGGCCAGCACGGATCGAACGCCGATACCCTTCGGCGCGACCGAAACCCCCGGTACCTATCAAGTCGTTTATACTGGTGGAGGCAAAGACCTCCTGACCGACGCCTTCACCGTCAATGTCGGCGACGAACTGGAGTCCGATCTGCGGCCCGGCCGCGCCATTGACCTCTCGTCCATCGCCGGTGGCGCGAACACGGCGCGCGCCGCCGACGCACCGCAGCGACGCGGGGTGGGCGTCGCGCCCTGGCTGCTCGCCGGGGTACTGATCTTGCTGGCCGCTGAATGGCTGATAATTAGCCGCAAACGGGGCACGGGACGACGGGGCCTCCCCCGGCCTTCAGCCCTCCGTCCTCAGTCCGCGAAGGGACGCGCGTCATGACACTTCGCCACCCAGAGTTCCTCTGGCTCATCATCCCTGTCGCGCTTCTCATCCTCGTGGCCGCGCTCCGGGGTCGTCGCGTCGCGTTGCCCGCCGCCTTTGTCCGACTGCTCGCAGTCAGTTCCGTCGTCGTCGCCATCGCCGGGCCGATCACGGCCTACGAAGTCACGGGCAAGAGCGTCGTCTTCGTCGTGGATCGCTCCGGCTCGATTCCGCAATCCGCCACCGATAGCCAGGCGCGCTTCATTAACGACACGATTGACCACCTCGCCAGCGGCACGCGGGCGGGTGTCGTCGCCTTCGGTGGCAAGGCAACCATCGTCTACCCGCCCGGAAGCACGCCACGCGATGTCTCGCGCATCACCAGTGATCTCACCGAAGCGAATATAGACCGCGATCACACGGACATCGCGGCGGGCATCCGGCTCGCGCGGGCGCTCCTCGCGCGGGGTGGCGGCGGGCAAGTCTTCCTCCTTTCCGATGGGCAGGAAAACACGAGCGATGCCCGTGCCGAGAGCGAGGCGGCGGCGAGCGATGGCGTCCGCATCTCTCCCGTGAAAGCGGATGATCTCGCCTTCCCACCCGATGTCCGCGTGGCGAGCATGGACGTGCCGGAGACGGTCTGGGGCGGCGACCAATTGCCGATCCACATCAACCTGACGGGGAACAATCCCTGGCAGGGCAACCTGCACCTGTCGGTGGATGGAGCGCAAGTCCTCGATCCGCCCGTGGCCGCACCCGATGGCAACGCCAGTTTCGTGACGACGCTGCCTGCTCTTCCCCCAGGCACGCACGTCGTCACCGCGCGCGTCGAGGTCACCCAGGGGGAGAACCAGATCCCCGAAAATGACCGGCTCAGCGTCGTCACCACCGTGCGCGGCAAGCCGAATGTTCTCCTGCTCGAAGGAACGAGCGGTGAGGGAAGCGCCATGCATGACGCATTGGTCGCGCAGGGGGTAAATGTCACCGTCAAGACACCAAAAGAGATCCCGCCGCGGCTCTCGCAGCTCGGCGAAACGGATGCCATCGTGCTGGTTGATGTGAGCGCGAAGGATCTCTCGCTCGATCAGATGGCGACCATCCAGCAGGCGGTTAAAGCGAATGGCAAGGGGCTGATCGTGATCGGCGGCGCGAGCGCGTATGGGGCGGGCAACTACCAGCAAACGCCTCTGGAAGAGGCGCTCCCCGTTTCGGTCAACTTCGTGCCCGCGAACCAGGTCCAGCAAAAAGCAATCCTGGTCATCATTGATAAGTCGGGCAGCATGGACGAAGACCTCGGCAGTGGGGGGCCGAAGGTCGCCGCGGCGCGCACGGCGGCCGTGACACTCGCGCACGGTCTGCCGCCAGGGACGATCTTTGGCCTCGATGTCTTCAGTGATGCGACGACGCCACTCGTACCCCTGCAACCGATTCCCACAGATCTCCGTGGCATTGACGACACGATCAGCCGGATCAAGGCGGATGGCGGGACAGACATCTATGGCGCGATTAAGCAGGGCATCCAGCAGATGCGCGGGGTCGTGGCGAGTGAGAAGCACATTGTGCTCATGACCGATGGTGGCGACAACAAGTTCAATAATCTGTCCGATTACCAAGCGCTCCTCGATCAATTGAATGCGGATGACGTCACATTTTCTACTCTCGGCATCGGCGGCGATGCCGACGTCAAACTCCTACAGGGGATGGCGGATGCAGGGAAGGGGACGTACTACTACGTCAACGATGCGAAGGACCTGCCGCAGATCACGCTGCGCGCGGTGGACGAGGCAGGCCGACAGCAGACGGTGCGCGGCACCTTCCATCCGACGCAGCAAGAGGCAAGTCCAATCCTGACCGACATCCGCCCGGAGGAGTTGCCGAACCTCGACGGGTACGCCGCGACGAAGGCGAAGACCGGCGCGCAGGTCATCCTCGATTCGGGCAAGCACGATCCCGTGCTCGCCGCGTGGCAGTACGGGTTAGGCCGGGTTGTCGCCTGGACCCCGGACACGGGACCGCTCTTCGCGAAGCAATGGCCGGGCTGGACGAAATTCGCCCAGTTCTGGCATCAAGCGCTTCTCTGGGCGCTGCCCGACCCGAACACCGCTGCCTTGACGGTAGATACCCACGCCGAGGGCGATCAAGTCGTCATCGGTGTGGATGCGACGGACGTGGATGGGCGATTCGTCAACAGCATCCCCGTGACGGGCACGCTCGTCACACCGGACGGTAAGTCGTTCTCCGTCCGTCTGCCGCAGGTCGGGCCGGGGCGGTATGAAGTCCATGTGCAGGCAGCCGCACCCGGCGCGTACCGCCTCTCGCTCGCGCAGCAGCGACCGGGTAGTACGGCCGTCCAGCGAGACGGTGGGTTCGCGGTGCCCTACTCGGCGGAGTATTCTCCCGCCCCCGGTGGTGCGGCCCTGCTTAGCGACATCGCCACATTGACGGGCGGTTCCGTCCTCTCCAGCCCCGGTGAAGCGACGGACGCGGGCGGCAAAGCGGGAACGATCACGCGCTTCCACGAGTGGTGGGGCTGGTTCGCGATTGCCGCGCTCATTCTCTTCCTTATAGATCTCGGCCTGCGCCTCTCCCTCGCGCCGAACCGGCGTCGCGGCGGACAACCGACCCGCGCCCGCCGCCTGCTGACACGCACCCGCCGCCCACCCCGCCACGCGCCTGCCCGCAAGCCACCACCAAGTCTGCGGTAGCGGGGGGGCCTCACCCCCGGCCCCTCTCCATTGCGATGGAGAGGGGTGACTCACATGAAATGCCGTGGCCTTTATCAAACATCATGCCCTTCCGAAGATCGCTCCCCCTCTCCGCTTGACGGAGAGGGGGCTGGGGGGTGAGGTTTTCCCCCGACGCCCTCATTCATCCATCGTTCATCTCCATTCCACACAATACCCCTGAGCATTGCACGTTTTCCGCTGTGAAAGCGTCTTTCCTGATACGGAAAGTGGCAGCGGTACGCGGGGTGCGGTATCCTACCCTGTGAAGGAGAGGTGTGTGACGCCAACGGTCGAGCAATTGAAACGCGCGGATACACCCACACCGCAGCCGGTCAACCCGCGCCATCCTCTCCACAGCATCGTTGGGGCAATCGGCTCGTACTTCCTGATCCGCATCGCGGCGCGCGCCTCGTATGGCATCCTCTCCACGTACCTCGCCCAGAAAGTCACTGGCTCCGCGACGGTCGCCTCGATCATCGTGACCGTCTTCTTCATTAGCGAACTCGGCCTCGCGCCGATCTTCGGCAATCTCTCGGATCGCTATGGCCGCCGCCCCTTTCTGATCTTCAGTCCGATCTGCGGCGCGGCGGCGTCCGGCATCTTCGCGCTCGTCACACTGCTCCCCGTGACGGGTACGCAAGTGACGGGCCTGGTGCGTGTCGTCCTCATCCTTGTCTTCGCCGGGGGGCGGCTGCTGGAAGGGATTTCGGCGGCCTGCGCGGCGCCCGCCGGTCTCGGCTTTCTCGCCGATGTTTCCGGCGGCAACGAGGAGCGTCGCGTCCGCGTGATGACCGCCTTCGAGGTGACGACGGTCCTCGGCGTCGTGATCGGCATCCCGGTCGGCAATCTGCTGTACGGCCTCGCCGATGTGCATGGCTTTTTCGGCGTCCTCGCAATCTATATCATCACGGTCGTCATGCTCGGCGCGACTGTCGTCGAGAGCCGCGTGCATGCGGTCGCCACCACACCGACCGCGCCGGAACGGCTCGGACGGGCCGCGCTCGGCGTCTATCGCATGCTGCTGCACCGCTCCCGGTTGCTGGCATTCGTGCCGGCGTGGCTGGCGGTCAATGCGCTGCTCGCCGCGCTCCTGGGGTTGATCCAGTTCCTGCTCAGCCTACCGACAGCGGCGGCTGGAACGCTGGAACCGAAGCAACAAGACGCCGATCTCCGCTTCCCGCACCAACTCCTCGTCGGCGGGTTCAATCAAGGCACGATTGCCCTCCTGCTCGGCACGTTCGGCGCGATGCTGATTGTCGGCATGGTGCTCTGGACGTTCATTCTCCCCCGGATGGGTCGCCCGGTTGCGATGCGTATCGCCCTCGGCGGCTTCGTCGCCATTTCCGTTCTGCTCGCGGTTACCAACCGCCTGGGCGAAAACCCGCAGACGCTCTCTCCGCGAGCGCATCACGCACTCTGGATCATCCTCCCCTTGATCGCGCTCTGCGTGATCGTCGCCAGTGGCTTCGCGCCCGCCGCACTGACCTATCTCGCCACGCTCTCTGAGGAGATGCCGGGGGAGCGTGGCGCGGTCATGGGCCTCTACTCACTCCTACTCGGCGGTGGCCAATTGCTCGGCACCTGGATTGGCGGCGTCTTCGCGGATATCGCGGGCTTCAACGGTCTCATCGTCTTCAGCGTTCTGCTCACCGCGCTCGCCTTCTGGAGCGTCCATGTCTCCGCCGACCAACTTTCCGACCATGCGCGCCACGATTCCGAGTCATTCGCGCGGACGACCTAACCCCCATGCCGCCCAGGGGGCACCCGCTTCCCTAAAAGGAAGGGGAGTGAGCCTTCTGAAGATCAGGATATTCGGCGGAACATCCGAATGCCCAGAACGAGTCACCCCTCCCTTTTAGGGGAGGGGCCGGGGGAGAGGTTCCCCGACTGCTCACTTGCCATGACACACGCCCTCAGTGTAGGGTGGTGTGGGTTCGGCGGCAGCGTAGTGAGAGGATAGAGGATTGATGCGACGCTGGTTCATGTTCTTGTTGATCGGGCTTCTTGTTGGTTGCGGCGGTAGCGGCACACCGACGGCAACATCCGCTCCGACACCGACGGTCGCGCCGACCGTCGCACCGCAGGCGTCCGCGACCACCGCGCCGACGAGTGCGCCAACAGCCGCGCCGACGAATACCGCAGCCGCGCCAACGCCCGCACCCACGAGTACCGCAGCCGCGACAATCGCCCCCACGAGCGTCAGTAGCCCTGCCGCCACGACAGCCGCGACGGAAGCGCCTGCGGCGGCGAATGGCGACCTCACGCAACTCCATGTTGGCGCCAATGGCGACGGCTATGGCTTCAATGTCTGGGGGCTGAGTAGCGATCCCGCCTTCCGCGATAAGGTCTACGCTAATACGCAGGGCGCGGGCTTCGGCTGGATGCGCCAGCAGGTGCAGTGGGCCGCGATGGAGCCGCAGAAAGGCAACTATGGCACCGATACGACCGCGCAACTCGACCAATTTGTCAACGGCGCGCATGCGCAGGGGCTGAACGTCCTGCTCAGTGTCGTCAAGTCCCCCGACTGGGTCGGCGCCAAGGGGGGTCTCCCAACGAAGACCCAGGACTTCACGGACTTCATGGGGTTCCTCACCCAGCGATATAAGGGCAAGGTGCAGGCGTACGAGATCTGGAATGAGGAAAATTACGCCGTCGAGACGGGTGGTAAGGTGAATGTGGCGGCCTACCTCCCCATCTTGAAGGCGGGATTCCAGGCGGTGAAGAAGAGCGATCCGAAGGCGGTCGTTGTCTTCGGTGGCCTGACACCGACCGGCGTGAACGATCCGTCCATCGCGCTGAATGATGTCGAGTATCTGCGCCAGATGTACGCGCTCAACGGCGGAGAAGTGAAGCAGTATTACGATGTGCTCGGCGCGCACCCCGGCTCCAACTGCAACGCACCGGACAACTCCTACCCCGATAACCCACAAGGCTGCGACGTGAGCGGCACGGGCAAGGCGGATTTTTCGACCGACAACTCCTTCTACTTCAAGCGCATCCTCGACCTGCGCAAGGTGATGGAAGACGCGGGCGAAGGCAACACGAAGATGTGGCTGACCGAGTTCGGCTGGACGACGGCGAACCAGGCAAAGGGGTACGAATACGGCGCGTTCGTCTCCGAGCAGCAGCAGGCGCAGTACCTCGTGCGCGCCTTCGAACTCGGCAAGTCGTATCCGTGGATGGGGGTGATGTTCGTGTGGAACCTGAACTTCGCGACGATCACGCCGCCGAGCGACGAGAAATATCCATGGGCGGTACTGAAGAGTGACTGGTCTCCCCGCCCGGCCTACACCGCGCTGAAGACGATGCCGAAAGGGTAGGGTGAAGCGGGATACGACATCAGAGAGCAAGAGTGACCGCGTTGTGACAGAATACCCTGGGCCAGGTGTTATACCAGGGCAACAGGATCGTCAGCATCGTGCCACAGGGATCGCATCTCCGCGCAACTCGCCAGCAAGAAGTCAAGTGTGCCCTGGGCTTCGACGTGGCCCTCCTTCAGCACGACGATGTGGTTGGCACGGCGCAACGCGGCGCGGCGGTGTGAGACAGCCAGGCACGTCACACTGCCGTTGGTGAACAGACGCTCCCACAACACGCGCTCCGTCTCGACGTCCAGCGCGCTGGACAGGTCGTCAATCACCAGCAACTCGGCACCGCGCACCAGCATGCGCGCCGCCGCCGTGCGCTGCACCTGGCCACCGGAGAGCTTG
>JBPCPB010000490.1:0-6773 GCA_050999735.1 Thermomicrobiales bacterium
ATGGTGCGGGCGAGTTTGATGATGCGGTGGTGGGAGCGGGCGGAGAGGTGCATCTGGCGGGAGGCGGCGCGCATCAGTTGCTCGCCCGCCGTGTCGAGCGGGCAGTATTGGCGCACCTCGCCGGGGCCCATGTCCGCGTTCGTGACGCTCGTCGTGCCCAAAAATCGGGCGCGCTGCCGGGCGCGGGCCGCTTCGACGCGCGTCCGCACGGTGGCCGAGGATTCCGCCGGGCCGATGGCGGTCAACTTCTCGTAGGGGACGCGCGGCACATCGAGATGGATGTCAATCCGGTCCAAGAGCGGGCCGCTGATCCGCTTTGTGTAGCGGCTGATCTGCTGATGGGAACAGGTGCAGGCGCGCTCGCGATCACCCGCGTAGCCGCATGGGCAGGGATTCATCGCGGCGACGAGCATCACATTGGCGGGGAAGGTGAGCGAGCCGGAGGCGCGGCTGATGCTGACGACCTTATCCTCCAATGGCTGCCGCAGCACTTCCAGGACCGCACCGTTGAACTCCGGCAACTCGTCGAGGAACAAGACGCCCCGGTGCGCGAGCGAGATTTCACCGGGCCGGGGCCATTGCCCGCCACCGACCAGCCCGGCGTACGAGACGGTGTGGTGCGGCGAGCGGAAAGGCCGGTCCCGCATGAAGGCCATATCCCGCCCCAATAGCCCGCCGACGCTATAGATGCGCGTCACATCGAGCGCTTCCGCCGATGAGAGCCGGGGGAGAATGGACGGCAGTGCGCGGGCGAGCAGCGTCTTGCCGCTCCCTGGCGGGCCGCTCATGATGACGTTGTGGCCGCCCGCTGCCGCGACTTCCAGGCCGCGCTTCGCGTGCTCCTGCCCGCGCACTTCGGCGAGGTCGGCGCCGGTGATTGTCTCCTCCACATCGGTATCAATCGTCGAGGGTGGCTGGGGCGCGATCAATTCCTCACCGACGAGGTGGCGGACGAGCGCGACGAGCGTCTCAATCGGATAGACCGTCACGCCCGGTACCAATGCGGCCTCGGCGGCGTCTTCGGCGGCGACGAGCAATGTTGGGAAACCGTTGACCTGCGCGGTATCCGCGATGGCGAGTACGCCGTCCACATGCCGCACGCTCCCATCGAGCGAGAGTTCGCCAACGACGAGCGACCCGGCAATCGCCTCGTTTGGGATGTCAATTTGCATCGAAGCGAGCAGGATGCCGAGCGCGATCGGCAGATCGTACGATGCGCCCTCCTTACGAATGTCCGCCGGTGCGAGGTTGACGGTAACGCGCCCGGTCGGGAAGCGTCCGCCGCTGTTGCGGATCGCGGCGCGCACCCGCTCCTTCGCCTCCTGCACGGCGGTGTCCGGCAATCCGGCAATATTGAAGGCGGGCATTCCCGTGTCGACATCCACCTCGACGGTGATTGGCACGCCGTCCAACCCGATCAGGGCGCAACTGGTCACTTTGGCGAGCACGGTACGCCCTCCCGATAGCAGATGAACGGACTGCTGGTACGCGGTGAGTATAGCAGTGCACCCTGCGCGCGTATAGCGGCGCGCTTGTACAATGCTGGCCGACGAGCGGAAAGGAATGATCGCAATGCTGCATCGCGCGCATCAGGAGGGGACAATTATCATCGGGCAACCCGCGCATGCCCGCATGGTCGGCGTCGTAGCGCGGGCGTGGGGGCAGCCGCCCTTCTGGATGCCGCCGCATTCCGACGAGACCTTCCTCGCGGCGGAGCAGCACGAGATCGGCATGCTGCCGTGGGAGATCACGCCGACGCTCAACCCGTGGCCGCTGACCGTGGGCGCAGTGCGCCTCGTGGGCGAGGGACGATTACTCCGTGACCGCTACCGCGACGAGACGGCGATGCGGGAAGGGCTGATCCGCGCGCCATGGGTGCGGTGGGAGAGCATCATCGCGCCAGCTCGATAACACGCCAGTTGAGGCGGAGTGGGAGCGGGAATGGATGGCAGTCGTCTTGCTTTGTATTGAGATGGCACAAAGAAACGGGTGTGCCGGAATGCAAGGAAGAAGGACGATCGTTATGGACGAGCACTTCACGCCGGTCACGGATACCGAATCACTCGACGCATTGTTTGCGTCCTCGGCGCAGCACCCAGTGATTCTCTTCAAACACGACCCGTACTGCCCGATCAGCGCCCGCGCGTACAAGGAGATGACGCAGGTGGCTGATGACGTGGCAATCATTGATGTCGAGCACAACAAGGAGATCGCGTCCGCGATTACGAAGCGCACCGGCGTCCAGCATGAATCGCCGCAGGTAATCGTCGTGAAGGACGGCCAATCCGTCTGGTCGGCCAGCCAGTTCAACATCAAGGCGAGCGCCGTCTCTCAGGCGGCGCAGTAAAGACCTAACCCCGGCCTCTTCCCGCGAGGAAGGTGAGTGAACCTCCGAGAGATCGGGGTGTTACGGGAACGCCTCGGTCTTGCGATGGGCCACCCCTTCCTCGCGGGAAGGGGCCGGGGGTTAGGTTTACCCCTTGACCGCGCCCGCCGCGATCCCCTGCACCATGAACCGCTGGGCGAGGAAATAGAGGATCATCACCGGCAGCGCGGAGAGCACGGCCCCGGCCATGATTGGCCCCCATAGAAACGTGTCGCCGGTAATCAGGTACTGCAAGCCGAGCGGCACCGTCCGCTTGTCCTCCGACGTGATGAAAATCAGAGCGAGCAGGAGTTCGTTCCACGCGCCCGTGAAGGTGAAGATACTGACGGCGACGAGGCCGGGCAGCGAGAGTGGCAGCAAAATTTTGATGAGCGCGCCGATCCGCGTCGTGCCATCCACCATCGCCTGCTCTTCGAGGTCCGCCGGGATGCCGCGGAAGTAGCCCATCAGTAACCAGGTGCTGAAGGGCGTCGAGAAGCTGAGGTAGACGATAATCAGGCCGTGGAGCGAGTTGCCGAGTTGGAGGCGTGCCACAATCACCGAAAGCGGGATGAACAAGAGTGATGCCGGCGTCAGGTAGGCGAGCAGGATCAGCCGCCCGATCAGCCCTTGCCCCCGGTACTTGAAGCGGACGAGGCTGTACGCGCAGAGCGCGGAGATAGTCACGGAAATGACTGTGCTGCTCGTCGCGACGATGATGCTGTTGCGGATGTTCGTCAGGAAGTGCTTTTTGACGATCAGCGTCCGGAAATTATCGAGCGTTATATTGTGTGGCACGAGCGAGGGGACACGGTAAATATCGCGAGACGTTTTGAGCGAGATCGTCACCATCCAATAAATTGGGAAGATAATGATCAGGCAGACGAGCACGAGCACCGCGTATGTCACGATTCTGCGCGCTCGCCCCTGGCCCTCCACGCGTGCCCGCTCGGCGGTTTGGACTTTTGCTCGCGGCTGCGCGATGGTCGCCATAGATGAAGCCCTTTCGTTTCCTCACCCCGACCCCTCTCCATCGCCAAACGGACCTTCAGAGGTCGAAGCCACCGAGCGATGGAGAGGGGAGGGGAATGGTCTTGTAGAAGAACCTCAGTCCTCAGTCCTTCTGGAGGAGCGCCGCGACGATAAAGACGAGGATCGCCAGTGCCGGGATGACCGCGACGGAGACGGCTGCGGCCTCGCCAAGGCGCTGGCTCGCTAAGCCGAAGTAGGCGAGTACCGGCAGGACCATCGTCGCGTCGGACGGCCCGCCCTGCGTCATCAGCCAGATATTCTCGAACGAGTTCGCCGTCCAGATCGAGGAGAGCAGCGCGACGACGAGAATGACGTGCCGGATGCTCGGCAGTGTGATGAACCAGAAGCGCTGCCAGGCATTCGCGCCATCTGTTTTCGCGGCCTCGTACTGCTCCTGCGGCACATTCTGCAAGGCCGCGAGGAAGGAGATACACCAGAAGGGAAAGCCACGCCAGACCGTCGCGATAATCACGGCGGGCATCGCCGTGGACTTCTGGCCGAGCCAGTCAATGATGCCGGCGTGGATGTGCGTCTGCGTGAGGATCAGGTTGAAGCCGCCGCCGATTGGCAGGAACAAGAGCCGCCAGGTGAGGAACGCGACGAAGCCCGGCATCGCCCACGGCAGGAGGATGAAGGAGCGGAACATCCCACGGGCGCGCAACTTCTCATTGAGCAGCAGGGCGAGGCTGAGGCCGATGACCAGTTTCAGCCCGTCGGAAACGAGCACGAGCGTCAGCGTGTTCGTCAACGCCCGCTTGAATGAGACGAAGTTCCATAGATAGCGGAAGTTCTGGAAGCCCACCCAGTGCCCGGCGTTGCCGACAACGCGGCTGGTAAAGGAAATGACGATCGCATAAAAGAACGGGTACGCGACAAGCGTGAGCAGAACCGCGCAGACCGGGATGACGAGCAGATACCCGGTCAGCGAGCCACGCCGCGCGAACGTCCAGAACGGACGCCGCCCGGAGAGTGCTGAGTGCTGAGTGCTGAGTGCTGAGTCGCCCATTCTCCCGACCATCGTGTTTCTCCGACTTTACCGCTCCACGCGCCCTGTGTCACGATTTTCTCAGCACTCAGCACTCAGCACTCGTTACTTGTATTTGGCGTAGATAGCGTTGCCAGCAGTCTGCGCCTCGCCAATCGCCTTGTCGAGATCGTACTTATCAATGACGACCCGCTGGATCATCTTCGGCACGATGTAGTTGTTGTTGAAGTCCGCGTAGGCCGCGTTGCTCACATCCGGGAAGGCGGGCGCGGTGCCGTTGACGACCAGGTCCGCGAGGCCGATATGGACGGGATCGGTCTTGAACAAGTCATAGGTGGTCTCGTCCTGGAGCACCGGGCCATAGATGGCGAGCGGATAATACTTCTGCGTGAACTCCTTGGTGGCGAGGTATTCGATCAGGGCTTTCGCCGCGTCTGCATTCTTGCTCGATTTCGGCACGCCTCGGATAACGGGCGAACTGGGCGACACGAGCATCTTGGGGCCCCTTGGCATGGCGGAGTACAAGGTGTTGTTGAGCAGGTCTTTGTCGTTGGCGCGCATCCAGACCGTGACACTCCCCGTGTTCTTGATAAAGACGGCCTGCCCGGCTTGATAGGCGTTATTGTCGCCCGCACCATCCCACGTCGTGACACCGGGCGGGAACTGGCCTTTTTTGTACTCATCCGTCACCCACTGGAGGAAGGCTTTGGTTTCGGGGGATGTGATCGTGCAGTTCTTGCCCGCGTCATCCGCGACGCGCCCGCCCCAGGACTGCATGATATACACCATGTCGTTGCCGTCGCCGACGTTTGAGATCGCGAACGCCATGCCATAGAGCGGTGGCTTGGTCACTTTCTCCGACATGTCACTCAGTTCCGTCCAGGTCTTCGGCGCGTCATTGAACCCGGCCTTCTTCAAGACGTCCGTGCGGCGAAAGAGGACGTTGCCGCCCATGCCATATGGGATGCCATTGTGCGTGCCGCCGAACAGTTTCGGATCAACGGCCGTATCAACCGCTTTGAGCCAGCCGCCGTGCGCCTTGCCGATCTTGGCATAGGTATCATCGAGCGGCAGCAGTTGATTCTGGTTCGAGAGCAGGAGCAGCAAATCGAGACCCATGTCGAGGGCATCCGGCATCGTGTTCGAGGTAACCGCCGCCGCGACTTTCTGGTTCGTCTCGTTCTGGTTAATCATCACGACGTCAATGCTGATCTTGTTCTGCGTGCCCCAATCCTTGATCGCCTGGACTTGCAGAGCATTCGCGTCGTCCGAGAAGATCAGGCCGCCCCAGTACGTCATCTTGCCGGTGCTGGAAACGACCGCCGGTGCGGTTGTGCTGCTCGCTCCGGTCGTGACGGAACCGCTCGGTGCGCTCGTGCTCGCTGCCGCGGGGGCGGAGCCACTGACCGTCGTCGCGGCGGGTGCGGCGGTCGCCGCAGCCTTGGTTGGGGTTGCGGCGACGGGGGAGCCGAAGGGATTCGCACCAGCCGCTGTCGGCGTCGTGCCACCCGTCGAACCGGTGGTGCTGGCGTTCGGAGTATTCGTAGCGTTGCTGCCGCCACAGGCGGCGAGAATGGCTGCCGCAGCCGTGCCCGCGATGCCCCCCAGGAAGTGCCGTCGCGAAACGCGTGTCGTACCGGACATTGTCTATTCCTCCCGCATGAATTCCATCGCGTGCCCTTGACAGCGGGAACGTAACATGTGAAATGTTACCTGTCAACATGACCGGGGTAATCACACCAGGAAGGAGAATGGCGGCATGGCGGCACAGATGCGGATCGCGTTGGGCCAGTTCAATCAGTTGACCGATGAGAAGTTGCAGTTCGCCAAGCAGTTGGGTGTCAGTGGCGTGCAGATGAACCTGCTCGGCTACTCGTCGCTGCCGGGTGAGCAGCAGTGGGAGTACGAGGATTTGCTCGCGCTCCGTCTGAAGACCGAGGAGTATGGCCTGAAGTTCGAGGCAATCGAGAATGTGCCCCTTCATTTCTACGACAAGGCGATGCTCGGCCTGCCCGGTCGCGACGAGCAGATTGCGCACTATTGCACCACCATCCGCAACATGGGCCGTGCCGGTATCCCCGTCCTCGGCTATCACTTCATGCCCAACTCCGTCTGGCGCACCTCGCGCGCCGCGCCCGGTCGCGGCGGCGCGCATGTGACCGCCTTCGATATGGCGCTCGTCGAGGCGGCTAGCCCCGCCGAGCAACGTCAGTTCGCCGGTGTCAAGGGCGCGGCGCTCCTCGATCAAGAAGTGACCGCCGCACAGATGTGGGAGAACTACGCGTACTTTATGAAAGCGGTGCTGCCGGTCGCTGAGGAATCGGGTGTCACCCTTGCCCTCCATCCCGACGATCCGCCGGTCGAATCGCTCGGTGGCGTCGCCCGCATCTT
>JBPCPB010000010.1:0-4059 GCA_050999735.1 Thermomicrobiales bacterium
AGGGGAAACCTCACCCCCGGCCCCTTCCCGTCAAGCGGAGAGGGGGGACTCATTGAAATACCGAGGCATTCCTCGAACACCACGGCCTTGAGAAGGCTGCTCCCCCTCTCCGCTTGACGGAGAGGGGGCTGGGGGTGAGGTTCTTCATCCCGCGTGCTTGAACCCCGCCGCGTGCATGGTCAGCGGCTCGCCCTCGTGCAGGGCATGGGCGGCGATGATCTCAGCGAGGAGAAGGATGGAGTCGCCCGCTTCCGTCGTGTTCACCACGCGGCATTCGAGCGCGCTGAGTGTGCCCGCGATCATTGGACAACCCGTCGCGCTGCCCGGTTCCCACGCCACCGACGCGGATTTGTCGGGCACTTTCGCGCTATGCCGACCAAGCAGCCCCGCCAGTTCCCGCTGATCCGCCGCATAGATGCAGAGCGCGAACTGGCCCGTTCGCATGACCATTGCACGCGTCCGGCTCTCCCGTTCCATACTGACGGCAATCATTGGCGGCGCGAATGAGACCTGCGTTGCCCAATTGACCGTCATCGCCGCGATCGCGTCGCCCTCCCGCGCCGTCACTGCGTACAACCCATATGAAAAGAGCCGGAGCGCCTGCTTCTTCGCCGCTTCGTCCATTGACCTAACCCCCTAACCCCCTTTCCTAAAAGGAAGGGGGAACCGGTGTGCGATTGACGCGGTCTATCGTACACTGGCAACATCGTTGCTGCGCGTCTCGCACCCCTTCCTTTTAGGGAAGGGGCTGGGGGTTAGGCATGAATCTCTGCATGGTTGGGTATGGGACGATTGCGAAGGCGCACACGAAGGCGTTTCGGGATGCGGGCGTCACGCTCGATACCGTCGTCGGACGGCTGCCGGAGCGGGGCGCGGCGTTCGCTAATGAGCAGGGCTACGCACGCTCCACGACGGACCTTGCGGAAGCGCTGGCACGACCGGAAATTGATCTCGTCGCGATCTGCTCGCCGAGCGAGGCGCACGCCGCGCAGACGGAGCAGGCGCTGATGGCGGACAAGCATGTGCTCGTCGAGATTCCGCTGGCGATGACCTACACCGAGGGGCGGCTCCTTGCGGGTCTCGCGCGGGAGCGGGGCAAGACGCTGATGGTCTGCCACACCCATCGCTACCGCAGCCAGACGCAGGAAGCGAAGCGGCGGATCATGGCGGGCGAACTGACATTGCATAGCATCATCAGCCGGTACGTCTTCTTCCGGCGTGAGAACCGCGACCTGACCGGCAAGGCGCGCTCCTGGACGGACAACCTCCTCTGGCATCACGGCAATCACGCGACCGACCTCTGCCTCTGGCTGCTCGGTGTCACGGATATTGCGGGTTTGTCGGTCACATCGCAGATCGCGCTGCCGGACCAGAAGATGGCGTCGTTTCTCGATCTCACCCTCCTCGTCCGCACGCCGCTGGACCAACTCATCTCAGTCAACATGTCCTACAACTCGCACCTCAGCCTCTACGATTACCTGCTGATCGGGCGCGAGGAATCGCTCGTTCTGCCGGGGCAAGGCCCGGACCCGGTCAACGGCGTCGCGGCGCAGGATCGTGATTTCCTCACCGCCGTCCGGGAGGGGAGCGAACCGGCGATCAGCGCTGAATCCGTCCTCCCCGCCCTCTGGGTCCTCCAGCAGGCGCAAGACCAGTACGATGCCTTTCTTCAGCACCACCCCAGCGCCGTTCATCCCATCGCACCGTGAAATCGGGGTGGTGGGTCAGTTTGAGGGTTTTCGCCGTTGTAGCAAGGCTCTAAAGTTCAAACTGACCCACTACGAGAGGGTAGCCAGAGGGGTGAGGTATGCTACGATGTCCCGGTCGCATCATAGAGCGCCGTACATCCATGAGGGTTCGCCAATGGTCGCCACACTGCCACGTATTCTCTCATTGCTTCCCAGCGCGACGGAGATCGTCTGCGCGCTCGGTCTTGAGGACGCGCTCGTCGGCATCTCGCACGAGTGCGACTGGCCGCCGTCCGCCCGCGCGCTGCCGGTCCTGACGAGCGCGGCGATCCCAGCGGGACTACCGAGCGGGGAGACGGACCGGCTCGTGCGGGAGCGGCTCGGACGCGGCGAGGGGCTGTATGCGCTCGATGCCGCCATGTTGCGCGCATTGCAGCCGACATTGATCGTCACGCAGGCGCTCTGCGAGGTTTGCTCCATCGCCCTACCTGACGTATTGCGCGCGGCCCGGACACTGCCGATGCCTCCGGTCGTCCTCTCGCTCGAACCGGGCTGCATCGCGGACATTTTCGACGACGTTGGCCGCGTCGCGGCGGCTGCCGGGACGCCGGAGCGCGCGGCATCGGTCGTTGAACAATTGCGGAACCGGCTCGATGGTGTGCGACGGGCGGTGGCGGATCGGGAGCGGCGACGGGTCGCGCTCCTCGAATGGCTCGATCCGCCCTTCGTCGCGGGCCATTGGGGGCCGGAGATGATTACCTGTGCGGGCGGCACAGACATGCTCGGCAGCGTCGGCGAGAAGAGCGCGCAGATTGATTGGGAGCAACTGCGGGAGGCCGCGCCGGATGTGATCGTCGTCGCGCCCTGCGGATACGATGCGGACCGCGCCCGCGCCGATCTCGCCGCCGCCCCGCTCCCGCTATGGTGGGGCGACCTGCCTGCCGTGCGGAATGGGCACATCTTCGTGATAGACGGCAATGCGTACATCTCTCGCCCCGGCCCGCGCGTCGTGGACGGTACGGAAATCCTTGCCCGTCTGTTCCATACGGACGCGTTCGCGGATGGCGTTGACGCCCGTCATCGCCTCGCGGCAGATGTGGCGATTGCGCGATGATCTCCTTCGACCGGGACGGTGTCCGCTTCCATTACCGCGTTGCCGGAGTGTGCATCCACGACGGGTACGTGTTGCTGCATCGCGCCGATCGGGACGAGTATTGGGCGCTGCCCGGTGGCCGCTGCGAACTCGGCGAATCGTCGGCTGCAACGCTGCGCCGGGAAATGCGCGAGGAACTGAATATCACGGTCACGGTGGGGCGGCTTCTCTGGATCGTGGAAAATTTCTTCACCCTCCTCGGAAGGGCGTATCACGAACTCGCCCTTCTCTATGCGATTGATCTCCCAGAGAATCATGCGTACCACAACAAAATGCAGACCCATTACGGTATCGAGGATCAATCCACGGACGGCGAGCCATATACACTGATCTACGAGTGGATTCCAGTCGCATCATTGCCCGATGTCATCCTTCACCCGGCATTCCTGCGCACCGCATTACAGGACCTACCAACGGCAACCCAGCATATTGTCCAGCGCGACCCGTAACGCGCGAGGACGCGAAAGGAGTGTCTGCCATGCAGAAAATCTACACCGGGCGGGGCGACGACGGTTACACGAGCCTGATCGGCGGCGCGCGGGTGGCCAAGTACGATCCGCGCCCGGAGGCATACGGCACGCTCGATGAGGCATCCGCCGCCCTCGGCCTCGCCCGCGCCACCGCGACGCTGCCCGATGTGCGTGCGGCGATCCTCGAAATGCAGCGCGCCCTCTACCGCCTGATGGCCGAACTGGCGACCGTCGAGGGCAAGACGAGCGCCTACGCGATGACCGAGGCGGATGTCGCGCGCGTTGAGGAACTGACGAACATGTTTACTACCCAAGTGCCCGTGCAGCGGGAATTTGTCGTGCCCGGCGATACCGTCGCCGGTGCGGCCCTCGATGTCGCCCGGACGGTCGTGCGGCGCGGCGAGCGGCTGGCGACCCGTCTCGTCCATGAGGGGCACAACACGAACCCGCACGTCCTGCGCTTTCTCAACCGCCTCTCCTCCCTGCTCTTCATCCTCGGCCGCGCCGAAGACACGCGCCAAACTGGCCATGCCTCAACCGTCGCGAAGGAGGAGCAGGCAGGTTCGTAGGGGCGATGTGCGCATCGCCCCTACGAAGACCTCTCGCGGGTGGAGGTGTCCCACCACTCAGCGGGGATTTTGAGTGCCAACGGCACGTCCTCCGCTTCCTCAACCGTCTCTCCTCTCTGCTCTTCATCCTCGGCCGCGCCGAAGATACCCAACAGACCGGTCACACCTCAACTGTCGCG
>JBPCPB010000059.1:0-8670 GCA_050999735.1 Thermomicrobiales bacterium
AAAAAAAATCCCCCTTTTTGGGAGGATGTTCTCCCCCCTCTGGGCCCGTGGGGGGTCGAAGCCCTCCCCCACCGGGAGGCGCCACGCAGCCTGTATTAATCCAATATGCTACACTCGGCGTTGCAACATGCATGTGGAGGAGACGATGACAGAGACGATAATGCACCGCCCCGCGTTGGTCCGCACACGATACGCGGAAACCGACCAGATGGGGTTTATCTACCACAGCAACTTCTTTGCCTACTTCGAAATCGGCCGCTGCGAACTTGTCCGTGCCACGGGCATGACGTACGCGGACTTGGAATCGCATGGCATCCAGATGCCGATCAGGGAGTGCGGTGCGCAGTTCCGCCTCGCCGCGCGGTATGACGATCTGCTTGCGATCGGTACACGCGTCGAAGTGTTGACCGGCGTGCGTATCCGTTTCGGCTATCAGATCCATCGTATCGAGGATGGCACAGCGACGCATCTCGCAACGGGATTCACCGATCATATCTTCATAGACCGTGCGGGACGCCCAACGCGCGTCCATAAGCGCCCCGACGTCTGGCCCGCGCTGGAACGACTCGTCGCTCTCGATACGTTCCCAACGCTCGATGCGCGGCTGTTGGCAGGAGATGCGGCGGCAATGCTACGATGATTTCCGGCGGTACTTGCTGCCGGAGACGCTGCCACCGATGACCTTCCGATGCCCATTCGTCGCGGTCACGGTCGCCGGTGAAGGAGCGGAGAGCGGGGCGACTGCCGACGGAGATGCGGCATCAGTGACCGTCGCCGGTTCGGTCGCCGGGGTTCCCACGACGAGCGTCACGAGATCCGCGAAGGGATCGGCCTTCGTCGCCACTGCCACTGCGGGTGCCGCCACAGTTGGCGCTTCCATCGTCTCCTGTGCGGCGAGCGTGTCCGCATAGGGCGTCGTCACGGTAATCGTTTCCGGCTGCACCGGCTCCGCGAGGGCCGTTGCCGCGCCAATTGCGGCAACTGCAGGCTCGTCGGTTGATCCCACTGCGGCAGCCACCGTTGCGGTCGGCGTCTCCGCTTTAAACACATCGGTCAGATCGAGTTGACTGCGGAGGTCGGCCTGGGTCGCCTCCAATTCGCCGCGCAGATCGCCGGCGATGTTGTGAAATTCCTTCCGCAAATCGCCAGTGGCGTCATCGAACTCTTTCGTCAGTTCGCTCGTATAGCGGCGGAAATCGCGAATTGTTTTCCCCACCTGCGCGGCCATCGTCGGGATTTTATCCGGCCCGAACATCACAATCGCGATGATGAGAATGACCATCAGTTCTGGCGCGCCGATACCGAAAAATTCCATGGTGTTCGTGTTCTCCACTCGTTGAACGGGGGCTTGGCCCTTGCGAAGCGACCCCTCTTCCACGCAGTATACCATTCGCACGCCCGATGGCGCGCGGCAGGGAGCGGCGGTATGGCGCGGATCGCAATTGATGCCCGGATGTGTGCGTACCGGCAGGGCGGCATCGCGTCGTACACGCGGCGCCTCGCGACCGCGCTCGCCCCGGAGTTGGCGGCGCGCAATCACACGTTCATCGTCGGATACGCGCGACGCGGTCTACCTATCCTCCCCGGCGACACTCCCGCACACCAACCGCGGCTCTGGACACCGCCGCATCACCGTTGGGAGCGACAGACCCTGCCCATCGAGTTTCTGCGTCTGCGCCCGGCGCTCGTGCATAGCCCGGATTTCATTCCAATCATCGGCCCTTGGCATACCGTGACGACCGTCCATGACCTCGATTTCGTCCGCCATCCCGATCGCCTGACACCGGACGCGCAACGATACTACGGCCAAGCCGCCACAGCGGTTCACCGCGCGGATGCAATCATCGCCGTCTCGCACGCGACGCGTGACGACCTCATCTCCCTGCTCGGCGTGGATGCAGGCGCGATCATCGTCATCCACGAAGCCGCTGATCCACTCTTCCGGCCACTCAACAACAATTGCGACGCGAAACTGGAGATGCACAATGGCCGGCATCTTCCGTCGCGCTACTTCCTGATGGTCGGCACGATCGAGCCGCGCAAGAACCACGACACGCTGCTCGATGCCTACGCCGCCTACCGACGCACGGCGCCTGAACCCATCGGACTCGTCGTCGCTGGCGCGGAAGGGTGGAATGCCGCCGCGACAACGAAACGGCTACGGGAGGAACCCGGCGTCATTTGGCTCGGTTCGGCAATGCCGGAGGTTTTACGCTCGCTGTATCATGGCGCCGTGGCGCTTATGATGCCCTCGTGGGACGAGGGCTTCGGCTTGCCGGTTGTCGAGGCAATGGCGTCCGGTACGCCGGTGGTCGTCAGTACGGCACGCGCGCTGATCGAGGTTGCCGGTGATGCCGCGTTGATCGTCGCACCGGATGACGCGCGCGCATGGGTTGCGGCGATGACGGCGCTCGATCAAGAGCCGTCGCGCCGCGCGGCACTGCGGGCGATGGGGTACCGGCAGGCCGCACGGTTTTCGTGGGCACGGACGGCGCGCGAAACAGCGACGCTCTACGACCGGGTGCTTGCGACGCCGCGCAATAGCAATGGGATGAGACGAAGGAGACATCGTGCCAGTTGACGCGCTGATCGTCGGCCTCGGCAATCCAGGCAAGGAATATGAGCGCACGCGCCACAATATCGGCTTCATGGCCGTAAGTATGTTCGCGCGCCGGTACGACATGCGCTTCAGCGGCAAACGGATGCAGGCGGAGATTGCCAGCGGCCACGCGGAGGGGCTGTCGCTCGTCGTCGCCCGGCCTCAGACATTTATGAATGCGTCCGGCACGAGTGTCGGTCAACTCGTCCACTGGTACAAGGTGCCGACGCGGCGCGTGCTCGTCGTCTACGACGAGGTTGATTTGCCGTTTGGCGCGCTCCGGCTCCGCCCATCCGGGAGCGCGGCGGGGCATAAGGGCTTGGGCAGCATCATCCAGGCGCTCGGCACGCAGGAAATTCCCCGGCTCCGGCTCGGCATTGGCCGCCCGCCCGGTGGCGGCAAAGCGATGGGGCACGTCCTCAAACTCTTCGCGCCGAACGAGCGCATCCTGCTGGAGAAGGAAATCCTGCCCGCCGCGGTCGAAGCGATCCGCATCTGGCTGACGCACGACATGGAGGAAGTGATGCGCGTCGTCAACGCGCCGCGCGAGTCGGCGACGGACGACACATAGCCGACCGCGCGGACCGGCGGCGAAGGGAGCGGACAATGACGGATTACGAGACGACGACTATCCACCAGATCGCCGTGATCGGCGCGGGCGCGATGGGCGCGGGGATTGCCCAAACCGCCGCCGCCGCCGGGCTACCCGTGACGATGATTGACGTGGACGACGCGGCGATAGCCCGTGGTGCGCGCACGATTGCCGGGTCACTCGATCGCATCGTCAAGAAAGGAGCGCTCGCCGCCGACGCTGCCGACGGGGTGCGCGCCCGCGTGACCGGGACGACCGACTTCGCATCGGTGGCGGGCGCGGACATGGTAATCGAGGCGGCATTCGAGAATGAGACGGTCAAACGCGACCTCTTCCGCCGTCTCGACGCGGCATGCCAGCCGGAAGCGATCCTCGCCTCGAACACTTCTTCGATCTCAATAACTGTGCTCGCGGCGGCGACGAACCGCCCGGAAAATGTGATCGGGATGCACTTCTTCACCCCCGTCCCCGTCATGAGTCTCGTCGAAATCGTCCGTGGCGCGCGGACGAGCGACGCGACCTATGCCCAAACTGAATCGCTTGCCCGCGCACTCGGCAAGACGCCCATCTCGGTCAATGATTATCCCGGCTTCGTCTCGAACCGCATCCTCATGCCGATGCTGAATGAGGCGGTTTTCTGCCTGATGGAGGGCGTCGCCGACCGCGACGCGATAGACACGGTGATGAAACTCGGCATGGTGCACCCGATGGGGCCGCTCCAACTGGCGGACTTCATCGGCCTCGATGTCTGCCTCAGTATCATGGAAGTACTGCATCGTGGCCTCGGCGACGACAAATACCGCCCCTGTCCGCTCCTGCGCCAGATGGTTGCGGCGGGCAAACTGGGCCGGAAAAGTGGCGAGGGCTTTTATTCGTATGAGCGGTGACGACCACTTGTTCCTTGTACGGACTCGTCGCTCGCGTCATCTCGTTTGTGACGACAGACGATGACTGGTAGGATTCCCACCGCCTTCCCGGCAGAGAGTCTGGGGGCAGTGGTTCGTCCGATTGAGAGAGGTTGTCTTTGAAAAGTGCAATACTTACGAAACGTGTGAGCCGTCATGCCCTCCTGCGTGCCATCGCGGGCAGTGCGGCGGCCACGATCCTCGCGGCCTGTGGCGGCAATGCAAAGTCAGTGATCGGCACGCTTCAAGCGAGCGTTACGCCCACCGCCCAGCCTCCACCCTCGATTGTCCCTCCACTGTCCCCGACAGCAACCACGTCGATACGGGCAAATCCCCCAGCGGCGACACCGACCACAGTCAGTGCCACAGGAACTGCCGCGCCGCGCGCCGCGTATGTTGGCAACCAGATCGTCGTGGACGCTCCGGTCGGTCAGTTCACGATTGATCTCGCGCGGTTGCGGATCACGTTCGTCGGCCAGGGCGGTAGCGCGCCTATCGTGGTCGTTGATGGTCTCCCGGTCTCGGCGCGCAGCAGGTTGATTCCACGGCAACAGGAGAGATGCGCTGGCAGTATCCCAGCCGAGGTCTCTCCATCACGCTGCGTTCCACCCCATCGGGACTCGACTTTCGTGTCACCACCCAAACCGCCCAGCCCATATCCTGGCCGAATGCCGGAAACGATCCCGCTATCCAGACATTGATCCTCCCTCTTGGTGCGGGCGTTGCTATCCCCTCCGCGGACGCATTCTGGCGCAAGACCTTAACCGATCATGCCCCGACTGACTTGTTCCTTCCCTTCTGGGCGATTCGGACGGCGACCCAGAACTTTACCTTCCTCACCCCGCAGGATAATCGGCTGACATGGTCGTTCACGGATCAGGGAGGCCGCCTCACGGGTGTCACCAATCACGCGCTGCTGCCCGGTGAGGCGAATGCATATCAGGTCCTGCTGTCGGTCTCGGATGCATCCGTCCTCGCACCGGCACAGGCGTACCGACAATGGCTGATCGAGCAGCAGCAGTTCGTCGCGCTGGCCGATAAGATCGCGAGTAATCCTGAGACCGAGAAACTGCTCGGCGCGTTCCATGTCTGGTTGTACGGGACGGGATGGCAGACCGCGATGCTCGACCAGTTTCAGACGCTCGGCGCTGACCGACTCTGGCTCGGCTACTCGCTGACTGCGGGCAAAGGGCCAGATGCCTCCTTCGTCCAACTGGCTAAACAGCGGGGCTATTTGATCGGCCCCTACGACAGCTTTTACAACGCCCAGGACCCGTCAAGTGCGGATGATGTTACCTCGGTCTGGCCAGATGATCTCTATCCGAACGGCTGTGTCATCCAGCCGAATGGCAAACCACTGACGGGTTTCGCCGGGCGGGGTTGCTATCTCAGTTCGGAAGCGTTGCGCCAGCAGGATAGCAAAGACGGGGTGATCGCGCAGCGCGTGCAGCGCATGACGAGTAAAGGCGACAACTCCTACTTCCTCGATGTTGATGCCGCCAGCGATCTCTACGAGGATGCATCACCGGCGCATCCGATGACTGCTGCTCAAGACCGTGCCAATCGGCTAGCGCGCATGCGGTATATCAGCCAGGAACGCAAACTCGTCCTCGGTTCCGAGGATGGCAAGGCGTGGGCCGGGCCGGCGATTGCCTTCAGCAATGGGGGGTTCACGGGGTATCGGGACTTGTTATGGCCCGTTGAACGCGATAAGACGGTGTTCGGCGCGTATTACCCACCGACCGCGCCGAGGTTCTTCTTCCAGCCGATCAAGCTGCCCAGTGATCTCGTGACGTGCCTGTACGATCCCGCCTACCGGGTGCCGCTGTACGAGGCGGTGATGCACGGTTCGGTGATCTCAACGGATCGCTGGGAACTCTCCTACCTCAAGACGCCCGACCTCATCGTGCAAAAGGCATTGCTGCAGAGCCTCTACAACGTCCCGGCGATCTGGGCATTGGATGCGGCGACCCTCAAGCAGCATGCGGAGCAGTTCAAGCAGTATTATCAGTTTTTCTCGCCCCTGCACCGCTTGGCGGGGAAGGAACCGCTGACCGAATTCCGTTGGCTCACCGAAGATCGTCTCGTGCAGCAAACAACCTTTGGCGACGTACTGACGATGACTGCGAACTTCTCCAGCCAGGTGTATCAAGGATTGAAGCCGGGATCCATTGAGGCGCGGGATGTGCAGGCGAAAACGAGTACGCAGTTCATTCCGTCGTCAACGTGACGATCGTTCCACCACCGATGTCAATGACCTGAAGGAGCAGACGTGTCAATAGTGCTCGCTTATCCCCAGGCGGAGTTGCCGCGCGACGTAAAAACACAGGTCATCACGATCCTCGACAGCGAATGGCCGAGCGGTTCCAGCGCTGAGAAGCGGTTGCGCCTGCCCCTCCATGACCCAAACCGGCATCCCCTGATCGTTGTCCTTACCGATGATGGGATCGTTCTCAGTTACCTGGCGATTCCCTCCACGGTCATCCACCACGCAGGCCGCACCTACCGGGCGTCGGGGTTGAGCGCCGTAATCACACATCCGTTGCATCGCCATCACGGCTACGGTCGCCAGATCGTCACGGCTGCGAGAGGCGTGATTGCTGCCGGTGATGCCGACATTGGGGTATTCACCTGTGACCCGCCGCTCGTTGACTTCTACGTACAATGTGGCTGGACGCTGATGGAGCACACCGCGATTATCGGCGGTACCCGAGAGAAGCCCTTCCCTGCTGATTCGCTCGGCAAACGGACCCTGATGGAATTCTTCTCCGAGCAGGCCAAACAGCATTGCGGAGACTTTGTGGGCGCATCGCTGTTTTTAGATCTGCGCGAAGGGGATCTCTGGTAACCCATCCATACTCGATCTGCTACGACGAGGCAAGGAGACTACCGATCAAACGGCACGCGGTACAATGATTGATGAGCACGCGGCCGACAGACATATTCTGCTCTGTCTGGAACGCAATCGGACGCCTGCGAGCGGCTGAGGGAAGGAAAGACCGATGGAGAATCGCCCGATCCGCGTCCTGATCGCGAAGGTCGGCCTCGATGGCCACGACCGAGGCGCGAAAGTGCTCACCCGCGCCCTGCGGGATGCCGGGATGGAAGTGATCTATACCGGGCTGCACCAGACGCCGGAGATGGTCGTCGAGGCGGCGATTCAGGAGGATGTGGACGTGCTCGGCCTCAGCAGCCTCTCCGGCGCGCACGCGACGCTCTTTCCGCGCGTCATCGCCGGCCTGCGCGCGGTCGGTCTCGGCGATATTCTCATCGTCGCGGGCGGCGTTATCCCGGCAGATGACGCGGCGGCATTGAAGCAGGCGGGGGTCGCGGCGGTCTTCGGCCCCGGCACCTCTCTCGCAACGAGCATTGCCTTCATCAAAGAGCACGCGCCGCGCAATCGCCGCCTCTCGCACCCCGGCGGCGGATCATGACGGCGCAACCCCGACATGATATTGATGATCTGACGGCGCGCATCATGGCGGGCGATCGCGTCGCGCTCGCGCGCGGCATCTCGCTCGTCGAGTCGGGTGATCCCGAGGGGTTGGCGCTCTCGGAAAAGGTCTTCGCGGATGGCGGGCGGGCCCATCTGATCGGCGTCACCGGACCGCCCGGCGTGGGCAAGAGTACCCTGGCCGACGCGCTCGTCCGCGTCTATCGCGCGCGCGATCGGACGGTCGCCGTGCTTGCCGTTGATCCGGTCAGCCCGCGCACGGGCGGCGCGACGCTCGGTGACCGCATCCGCATGACGGCGGCATCCGCCGACCGGGGCGTCTTTATCCGTTCCAGCGCGGCGCGCGGTCAGCATGGTGGTCTCGGCCTGACGACGATGCAAAGCGCCCGCCTGATGGATGTCGCCGGGTACGACCGCGTCATCATCGAAACCGTCGGCACGGGGCAGGATGGCGTGACGATTGCGACCGTCGCCGCCACCATTCTCCTCGTTCAGACGCCGAATAGCGGCGACGACGTGCAGGCGCTCAAAGCGGGCATCCTGGAAATCGCGGACGTCTACGTCGTCAATAAGGCCGAATTGCCCGGCGCGGATGCGATGATTGCGGACTTACGTGAGGCGGCGGAGGCGGCACAGCAGCCGGGCGGTTGGCAGCAGCCCGTGATCGCGACGACGGCTGCCGATAGCAGCGGCGTGCCCGCGCTTGTGGATGCCATCGAAGCGCACCGCACCTATCTCGTGGATTCGCCCGAAGGCGAGCAGCGGATGGCGGGTCGTCTGTGGGCGGAGGTGCAGGCGCTCGTCCATAACGAGGTGCGCAATGCCGTAGACCAGTTTTTGACGGCGCCCACGACGATGCACGCAGCGGTCCCGGCGCTCATGGCTGGCCGGTCGAACCCGATCCAGATGGCGCGCTCATTGCTCTCCGCGCGTGGCTGGACGCCGACTCGCTCCAAGTGATCCAAGCCGTTCGGATGCCGCAATGGACTGGTTGGCGATGCGGGCGGCGGCGATGCCCGCGCCGATCCCGTTATCAATATTGACGACGGTCAGCCCCGGCGCGCAGGTCTGGAGCATCGCCAGCAGCGCCGCCTCGCCCTGACCGCCCGCGCCGTAGCCG
>JBPCPB010000138.1:0-3497 GCA_050999735.1 Thermomicrobiales bacterium
GCCTGATTCGCGGCCAGTTCCCGCGCGACCAGTTGCACATCGTCGGCTTCTCCTACCTCGCGCACGAACTGAAGCCGCGCGAACTGGCGGAGATGGACTGGAGCGAGTACGAGTACGGCACGAACCTCCAGCATGGCCTGATGCTCGCACGGCAACTGCTCGCGCGGCAACGGGGCGGCAACAAGCAGATCATCGTCATCACGGACGGCGAGCCGACCGCGCACATCGAGGACGGTGAACCCTACTTCTCCTACCCGCCCACCTTCCGCACGATCCAGGAGACGCTGCGCGAGGTCGTTCGCTGCACGAAGGACGGCATCGTCATCAACACCTTTATGCTGGAGCGAGGCCGGAGTTTGATGGAGTTCGTCAACCAGATGACGCAGATCAACAAGGGGCGCGCCTTCTACGCCACTCCGGAACGGCTGGGTGAATACGTCCTCGTGGATTACCTCTCCGGCAAGACCAAGCGCGTCGCCTGAAATCCTAACCCCCCAGCCCCTTTCCCTCTGAGGGGAGGGGGAATGATCACCACGCCTCTTCTTGCGATCGGGTATATACTGACGAAGATGACCCCTGCATCAGACGGCTCGCTCACAGCGCGGTGAGGAGGGCACTTTGGTTAGACGATGCGTTTTCTTTGCCTCCTGTTTGCTCAATGCGGCAGTGCTGATCGCATGCGGATCGCCGACGCCGACGCATGCACCATCCCCCGCCATTCCATACCCTACGTTCACGCCCGAGGCACGAGACGCTCAGGGATTGATGTATAGCTTCATCGAAGCCGCGCTGCGGGGCGATGACGCGCTCGCCCGCACCTTTCTCGCGCCGGAGTACCGCATCATCGTTCCGGATGTCCGGAAGGCACTCGGTATCGGGCCGCGTCTTCGCTATCGGACCGGGCTACAGCTGGAAGAATCGCGGGCCGATCAGTGGGTATTCTCGTTCGCGAGCGGAACGTCCGAGGAGACACGGCAGACCGCTCTCATCACTGCCACGCGGAAAACGACGGACTGTGTCCCGAGCCGATGCGTACAAGTCACCGCGATTGATCTCGTACGATAGCGCAACGCGGACGGAGGCGATGAGTATGCGGAATCTTCACGGACTGGCGCTCGGTTTCTCCTTTCTGCTCGTATCGCTATCGGCGTGTGGTTCTACCGCCGATGCGACGGACACACCGGCGCCAACATCGGCATCCCCGGTTCCCATCTTTACGCCCGATGAGCAGCCGGTGCAGCGTTTCATTGCGGACTTCTTCGAAGACTTCCGTCAGCATCCAAGCCATCTGACCACGTATCTCTCACCCGAACTGCGGCGCAATGTGTACGACGTGCGCAAGGCACTCGGCGTGGACCCCACGAACATCCGCACCTATAGTTACCCGGCGCTCATCGCGTGCATGGACAACCAATGGACATTCGCGCTCCGTTTCATTGATCGTTCGGGACTCCGGAAGGTAGCTGTCTTCACGGTCGCCCGCGCAATGACGGACTGCGTCACGCCCTGTCTGGCGATCAGCCGGATTGAACCAGCGCAATGAACGGACTGGATAGGGCGAGAGCGAAGCACGGCCGCTGCATGGCCATATGGATGATGCTCGCCGTCATCGCCCCGCTCGTTGGATGCAGTGAGAACTGGGCGCCCTCGATACGGTCAACGGTCACCGCGTGTGCCACCGCCTTCGCCCCCGCACCGGCCAATGGCGCGCTAATCGCCACCGAGCGGACATTGGATGGTTACCATGCCCGGTTCGAACTGCGCAATGATGCCGCCGCCGCCACGCCAGTGCCGACCGACCGTGTCGCCGTGCCGGGATTGCGCTGGACGCTGGAAGTAACGATACCGCCCAACGCCGCGCCACTGGGTACGATCTACCTGGAGATACATTCCTGGAGCAGGTCGCCGGGTGAGAAAGACGGACGAGGGCGCGTCCTCTTCGACCCACTCAGTTCCCCGACCGGCATGCCATCGCGCTGGCAATGGAGCGGACCGATACAGGTCGCGGCGCTGGATCATGGCTACGAGTTGGATGCCGGGGCGTACCTGTGGCCGCAGATCGCCACCGCATCCGGGGAGTTCTCGCCCGGCAAACTCGGGTTCGACCTCCACTTCGTGGGCGGCGGCTTGCGGGCGGACGGCTTGAACATTGTGCGGACGACCGATTGCTATTGACCCGGCCCCGCAAACCCGCCAGAGCCGTCGTAAGATACACGCGTACTGATCCGCCGAGATCAGTCCGTATTCCGCCCCCGTCGGCCGCTTCACCATCGGGGAGGCTGGCGATGCGCCGGGACGTCCGCCACGTTATCACCTGCCCGGAGAGATCGGTGACGAGGAGTGCCATTACCCCCGGCGCGACAGCGGGCAGGACGCGGGCGCGCACCGCGCCACTGTCCCGCACAACGGGGAAGGGGAGCGTGGGCAGCGCCTCCATCGCGGCATCAGCGGGGACGATCACGACGACTTCGGTGTGCAGCCACGCCAGTTCGGCCTGCCGTGCGGCGAAGGATTGGAGGTATGCGGGGGCGTCCGGGTCATCCGGCGCGAGAAAGAGCAGGAGGCCGTACCGCCGCCCGCGCAATCGCGCCGTGTTGTACGGCTTCCCATCGCGATTCGGCAAGATGAACGGCGGCACAACGGTAATTGGCGGATCGGTCATAGCCATCCGTAACTCCTTTCAATCGGGTTTCGCTCTTTCGTGGCCGAGATCGCGGGAGGCATGCAGCAACGGATAGACGATGCGCGGCGTGAGGAACCATTGGAGCAGCCCGCATTCCGGGCGGAGGTGCGACCACTGCTCAATGCCGAGAGTGAGGCAGGCGAGGCCCGCTGTCGGTAGTCGAACCATCGGTTCCGCGCCCATCCCGCCAGTGAGCAGGCAGATCAGTTCCTCCAAGCCCGGATTGTGGCCGACGAGCAGTACGGTTTCTTCATCGTCGCAATCGCGCAACACATCGAGCAACGTATCCACGGAGGCGGCGTAGATGTCGGGTTCCTCAACAATCTCACCGTCGTATCCCATTGCCATCGCGACGAGGCGGGTTGTCTCGCGGGCACGCACGGCGGTCGAGGTGAGAATGCAGTCTGGACGTAGATCGAGCGCGGCGAGAGCCGTACCCATCCGTGGCGCGTCCGCCTCACCGCGCGGCGCGAGCGGGCGGTCATGATCCCGGAGCGCGTTGCCGCCCCGATCTGATTTGGCGTGCCGCAGCACGAGCAGTGTTTTCGCCATTCCTCACCCCCTACCCCTCCCCATCGCCGGACGAAACCTATCCGTTCCTCGATTTGTGAGCGATGGAGAGAGGGAGCGAAGCAAAAAACCGAGCGGGCACGTCTCCCGCTCAGTCCTCAGACCTCAGTTCTTCGTACTAGCGGTAGT
The DNA here is from genome assembly GCA_050999735.1 of Thermomicrobiales bacterium. GTDB lineage: Bacteria > Chloroflexota > Chloroflexia > Thermomicrobiales > JALYUS01 > JALYUS01. The sequence goes on from JBPCPB010000138.1 coordinate 3,383, forward strand.
TTGTTGTCAGCGGGCATAGCAGTCAATCGGGTGTCCATCCCACAGCCAGTCAAGCAGCCGCTGCAACGCGGGCGGCGGGGGCAGATCGCTCCACGCCTGCCACCAGCGCCTCAGC
>JBPCPB010000144.1:0-5634 GCA_050999735.1 Thermomicrobiales bacterium
AGGGCGAAAGTTCGACGCGCACGCGGTCACCGGGGAGAATGCGGATGAAGTTCAACCGTATTTTGCCGGAGATATGGGCAAGGACTTCGTGGCCGCTCTCCAGTTCAACGCGGAACATCGCGTTCGGTAGCGGTTCGACGACCTTCCCCTCGACCTCGATGACATCCTTCTTCGCCAAAGGCGCTCCTCATTTCTTTCACTACTGATGCCGAACCCGCCGCACGCGGGCCGCATAAACGCCACCGACTTCACGGCAGCGAACTGCTATCATACCACGGTACCCACGCATTGCGCTAGAGTATCGTGAGGATTTCCGGGTCGCCATCGGTAATCGCGACCGTATGCTCGAATTGCGCGGCACGCTTGCCGTCGTTCGTGACGACGGTCCACTTGTCCGGCAGAGTATGCGTCTCGTAGGTGCCAACCGTCAGCATCGGCTCAATCGTCAGCACCATCCCTTTGCGGAGGAGCGTGCCGACGCCCGGATCGCCGTAGTTCGGTACCTGCGGCTCCTCATGGATGTGCCGCCCGATGGCGTGGCCGACATATTGCCGCACGATGCCATAGCCGTGCGATTCACCGTACTGCTGGATCGCGTGCCCAATATCACCGATCCGCTTACCGGAGCGGCATTGCTCGATCCCGGCAAAGAGCGCATCGTAGGTCGTCGCGACGAGCCGCTGTGATTCCTCATCTATCTCGCCGACCGGGACCGTGAGCGTCGCGTCACCGTGCCAGCCATTGAGGAACGCGCCAGTGTCAATCTTGATGATGTCGCCATTCCGCAGTGTCCGCTTGCCGGGAATGCCATGCACGACCTCATCATTGACCGCCACGCAGACGCTCGCCGGGAAGTTGTACAGTCCCTTGAACGACGGCGTCGCGCCCGCCTTGCGGATCACTGCTTCACCGACCGCGTCCACCTGCGCCGTCGTCACACCGGGCCGGATAAAGGCGCGCATCGCTTCGAGCGCCTCCGCGACGACGCGCCCCGCGACGCGCATCTTCGCGATCTCCTGCGCTGACTTCAAGGTCATCGTCCCGCCACGCGCCATCTTATGTCCTGCTCCCCTCAAAGATCGGGGCGAGCGCGGCGATGATGTCCGCCGTGACGGCCTCGACCGGCTGGTTGCCGTTGATGCGATGAATGATGCCGCGCCGCTCGAACAGCGACAATAACGGCTCTGTCTTTTCCTCGTACAGCCGCAATCGCTCCTCGGCGGCCTCGCGCGTATCGTCCGCCCGTCCGCGGCTAAAGATGCGCTCGACAAGCACGGGGCGTGGGGCGTCTATATAGATGACCGCGCCTACCTGTTCGCTACGCGAGCGGAGGAAGGTATCCAACGACTCGACCTGCGCCACCGTGCGCGGGAAGCCATCGAAGATCACGCCGCGCAACTCCGGCGCCGTCTGATGCAGTGTGGCGAGATGATCGCCGAGCATCGCGATTGTCAGATCGTCCGGGATCAGCCCGCCCGCATCGTAGAGCGGGCGGATCTGCTCGCCGAGCGCCGTCCGTTCCGCCATATGCTGACGGAACAGATCGCCGGTAGAGACATGCGCGAGATGCAACCGGGGCGCGACAATTGCCGCCTGTGTCCCCTTGCCAACCCCTTGCGGGCCGAAAAAGAGGACGTTTTTGTTCGTGCCCGCCGCGCCGCTCACCGGATAAAGCCCTCATAGTTACGCATCAGCAGTTGCGATTCGAGTTGCCGCATTGTGTCAATCGCGACACCGACGACAATCAGGAGCGCCGTGCTGCCCAACCCCAATTGCGTGATCCCCGTCAGTAATCGGGCAAAGAATGGCAGGATCGCCACCACGCCTAAGAATAAGGCGCCCGCGATCGTGATCCGGTTCAGAACGCGCGATAAATATTCCGATGTTGGTCTCCCAGGGCGGATGCCGGGCACGAAGCCGCCATTCTTCTGGAGGTTCTCCGGGATATTCTGCTGATTGAAGATGACAATCGTATAGAAGAACGTGAAGCCGACGACGAGCAGGAAGTACCCGATCTGGTACGGATAGTTGCCCGGATCGAAGAGGCGGGCAACCTCCTGGGACGAGGTGCGCAACCAGCCACGATCCGACGAGCCGAGGAAGTTCGCAATCGTGGAGGGTAGGATCATGATACTGACCGCGAAAATGAGCGGGATCATCCCGGCCGAATTGACGCGGAGCGGAATCGTCGTCGCCTGCCCACCGTACTGCTTTTGGCCGCGCACGCGCCGCGCGTACTGCACCGGAATCTTCCGAATGCCCTCGTTGATGAGGATGATACCGACAATCGTCAGCAGCCCGATCCCCGCGAAGAGGATAATCGAGACGAGGTTGAAGGACGAACCGCCCGTAACGAGGTTCGCGAACCCGCCCGGTAGCCCGGCGACGATCCCCCCGAAAATAATGATGCTGACACCGTTGCCGACGCCGTTTTCGGTAATTAACTCGCCGATCCAGACCAGCACCATCGTCGCCGCAACCGTCGAGGTCAGCAGCGTGAAACTCGGCAGGAAGGTATGGATGTTCAAAATACCGAACTGATCCGCCGGGATCACCTGGTTGGCGACCGCGAGGCGAATCTGACCGTACGCCTGCAAGTAGCCAATCGGCACGGTCAGGATGTGCGTGACGCGATTGACGCGCGCGCGGCCCGACTCGCCTTCCTTCGACCATTCATCCAGTTTCGGGATGATCGGCGTCAGAAGTTGCACGATGATCGAAGCCGTGATGTACGGATAGACGCCCATCATCGCGATTGAGAAGGTTCGCAGCGCGCTCCCGGAAAACAGATTCAGCGTGCCGAGGAAGGCATTATTGCGGAAAAGCCGGTCGAGCGCCGCATGATCCACATTCGGCAACGGGATATGCGCGATGATCCGAAAGATCAGCAGCATCCCGATCGTGAAGAGGATCTTCTTGCGCAGATCGGGGATACGAAAGGCATTGAAGACGGCCTGCAACATCGTTCTGTCGTCCCTTCCGCTGTCTTTCGCTAAAACAGCGGGATATGTGCGATAAACCGGAGGATCAGTACCATGCCGCCCACGAGGAGAATTTTCTTCAATGAGGTAGGGCCGCAAAACGCAGCGAAGATGGTACGTGCCATGTTACGCCGTCTCTTCCTCTGCGGTCTCGGTCGGGGCAGCGGCGGTCTCTTCAACCGTGCCGCCCGCCGCGACGATCTTCTCGCGCGCGGAGGTCGTCACCCGATGGACCCGCACCGTGAGCGCCTTTGTGATCTCGCCATCGCCGAGGATCTTCACCTGCCACCCCTTGAACGGGACGACCGGCGGGCGCAGCACCTTGTCGGTCACGGCGCGCCGCGCGACGAGCGCTTCGGGCGTGATTTCGTCGCCCGCCGCGAAGAGTTCCTCAAGGCGCGCGACATTCACGACGGCGAACGGCTGCTTGAAGATATTGGTGAACCCGCGCTTGTACGGCATGCGCATGTAGATCGGGTTCTGGCCGCCCTCAAAACCCCGGCGAACATTCGGTCCGGAGCGTGAGCCCTGGCCCTTCGTGCCGCGGCCGGCGGTCTTGCCCTGGCCCGCCGAGATGCCGCGTCCAACGCGCTTGCGCGCTTTATGCGAGCCGGGATTTGGCTTGAGGTCCTGTTGCTGCATGATTCGATTACTCCTTCGGCGCCGCGCCCGTCTCCTCGACGATGACGAGATGGCGCACTTTGTGACACATGCCGCGCACCGACGGTGTGTCCGGCAGTTCGACTGTCTGGTGCAGCCGCCGGAGTCCGAGAGCGCGAACCGTCGCTTTCTGATCGTGTGCGTAGCCGATTGAACTCTTCACATAGGTGACGCGCATCACCGACCCTGCATTCTCTGCCATGCTGGACGCTCCTATGCCGTCGCGGCGGCGTGGTTCGCCGCTTCGTCGGCCAGTTCCTTGTTGCGACGGCGGCCGAAGTACGAAACCGGCTTGCCGCGTCGGTGGGCGACGCTCTCGACCGACTCCAATTCTTCCAGCGCCTTCAGGGCGGCGCGGACGACATTGACCGGGTTCGTGCTGCCGATCGTCTTCGTCAGCACATCGTGGATGCCCGCCGCTTCCATGACGGCGCGCACGCCACCCCCCGCAATAACGCCGGTACCTGGTCGTGCCGGGCGCAGCAGAACGCGGGACGCGCCATACGTCACTTGAATCTCATGCGGGATCGTCGTTCCTTCGAGGTTCACCTTGATGATACGCTTCTTCGCATCCTCGACGCCCTTGCGAATGGATTCCGGCACTTCACCGGCCTTGCCCATCCCCGCGCCGACATGGCCTTTGCCGTCGCCGACGACGACGACCGAGGAGAAGTTGAAGCGCCGCCCGCCCCGCTGTACCTTCGCGACGCGGTTAATCTGCACGACGCGCTCTTCGAGGTCTCCCAATGTTGCCGGATCAATCCGTGCCATTCGTCGCTTCGCTCCTTAGTAGTCAGTAATCAGTAGACGGTAGTCAGTGACTATGCACTCCGGACCGCCGTCTGTCTACTGTCTACTCACTACTGTCTACTCCCTTAGAAATCAAGCCCGCTCTCGCGAGCGGCGTCCGCGAGCGCCCGGATGCGGCCATGATAGAGGAAGCCACCACGGTCGAAGACGACCTTCGTGATGCCTGCCGCCTTCGCGCGCTCCGCGATCAGGTTTCCGACCAGTTTCGCCTTGTCGGTCTTCGTCGTGTCGCTACTCGCCTGCTGCCGAACCGAGGGTTCCGCGGAACCGGCGGCAACAAGGGTATGACCGCGCTCGTCGTCAATCACTTGCGCGTAGATATGCTTGTCAGAACGAAAGACGTTCAAACGTGGCCGCTGTGGCGTCCCGGAAACCTTTGCGCGGACGCGCTTGTGCCGCTTTTGTCGCAGCGTCAGCGCCTTGCGTACTTTCAGTCGTTGCATGGGCATAGGATTGCCCCTCCTTCATTCCGCGCCCGACATCGCGGGCCGGTGCCAGGGGAAGGACGAAGGGCCGAGGACTGAGAACTAAGCGCGATATTCCCGACTTAGTCCTTCGTCCTTAGGCCTTAGTCCTTCTTACTTCTTGGCGGCCTTGCCGGTCTTGCCGGCTTTGCGCCGCGTCCACTCGCCGAGGTACTTGATCCCCTTATCCTTGTACGGCTCGCGCGGGCGAACCTTACGGATGCGCGCGGCGAGATCGCCGACTACTTCCTTGTTGTTGCCGATCACGGCGACGCGCAACGGCGTATCCACGGCGAACGTGATCCCCTCCGGCGGGCTGAACCGCACGGGGTGGGAAAAGCCGACGGTCAGAACAAGGTCCTTGCCATCCATTGCCGCGCGATAGCCGACGCCGTTGATCTCCAGTTCCTTGCGGAAGCCGGTCGTCACGCCCTCAACCATATTGGCGACGAGTGTGCGCGTCAGGCCGTGCAACTCACGCTGGATACGCGCCTCGCTCGGCCGCTTCACATGCAGGACGCCATCCTCACGTTCGAGGATCATCGAAGCCGGGATCGTGCGGGAAAGTTCACCGCGCGGACCCTTGACCGTGATCGCGCCGCCCTCGTGGTCGAGCGTCACGCCGGTCGGGATGGGAATCGGTCGAATACCGATGCGAGACATCGCAACTCCTCCTAGGAAACCGTGCAGAGCAGTTCGCCACCGACGCCGCGCCGGTA
>JBPCPB010000158.1:0-10428 GCA_050999735.1 Thermomicrobiales bacterium
TGGCGGCGGGCTTCAGCCTGCCGAACGTCGCTGCGGCAGGCTGAAGGCCGCCACCACACGATTCACATGCAGAGGGAAGGAGTCATCCATTATGTCCACGCAGTCCATCGAGCAGGAATTCCAGGACTTCCTCGCCCGTCGGCACGAGGCGACGACCGCCTTCTTCAACGGCGACGCCGGGCCGTGGAAGGTGCAGGCGACGCACACCGACGACATCACGATGTTTGGCGGCTACGGCGGCTCTGAGCGGGGCTGGGCGGCGGTCGAGGATCGCTACACCTGGGCCGCCGCGCGGAACGCGGAAGGCGCGGTACGATCTGAACTGATTGCCTGCCACGTCACGCCGGAGATGGCCTACACCGTCGCCATCGAGCGCGGCGACGTCCGCCCGAGCGGCAGGCAGGAGTTCACCCCAAAGGCGCTCCGCGTCACCGAAATCTTCCGCCGCGAAGATGCGAACTGGAAACTGATCCACCGCCATGCCGATCCATTCGTCGCGGTACAGCGGTTCAATCAGTTTCGTCCGGGCGGTTTTTGAGATTCGGCTCTCAGTCCGCGTAGAGCATCTCGCGGATCGTGAGGACTTCCTGGCGGAGTTGGCCGCTGCCCCGCTCGATCTCTTTCTCGACTTTCTCGGCGCCATAGATGACGGTCGTGTGGTCGCGGCCGCCGAGTTCCGTGCCGACGTCAGCGAGCGAGCGATCCGTCTCCTGCCGGATGATGTACATCGCCACCTGCCGCGGCACGACGATGTCCTTGGAGCGGCCTTTGCCGCGCATATCCTTCTCGGAGACGCTGTAGAATTTCGCCACCACTTCGACGATCCGCGCGGGCGTGATCTGGCGGCGGCGGTTGTTCAGCGCCACATCGTTGAGTGCCTGCGTCGCCACATCCATCGTCACCGCGACGCCGTTCATCCGCGCCATCATGACGATCCGGTTCAGCGCGCCCTCTAACTCACGGACGTTCGACTGCACCTTGTGCGCGATGTAATCCACGACCTCGGTCGGCACATGCATGCCGGCTTCCTCACCCCGCTGCCGCAGGATCGCCATGCGCGATTCGAGGTCCGGCGTTTGCACGTCCGTTGTCAGGCCGCCCTCGAAGCGGGAGCGCAGCCGGTCGTCGAGTGTGACGATCACCTTCGGATGGCGGTCGCTCGTCATCACGATTTGTTTGCCTGCCAGCACCAGCGCGTTGAAGGTGTGGAAGAATTCCTCCTGCGTACTCTCCTTCCCCGCGATGAATTGGATGTCGTCAATGAGTAAAATGTCTATCGTCCGGTAACGGGTACGGAATTCCTCATTGCGGTTTTCGCGGATCGCGTTAATCATTTCGTTCGTGAATGTCTCCGAGGAAACATAGAGGACACGGCAACCGGGCGTATTCTCCATCGCATAATGCCCGATGGCATGGAGAATGTGTGTCTTGCCAAGCCCGACACCGCCATAGATGAAGAGGGGGTTATAGGAGCGGCCGGGAGTGTCGGCGACCGATTTCGCACCCGCCGCCGCCATGCGGTTGAATCCGCTTACGATCAGATGATCGAAGGTATAGCGGGGGTTGAGACCATGCGCGGGTGTCGGGGTGAGTTCCGGCTGCTGGTATTCATGGAAGGCGGGCGCTTTGGGCGACGGCGCAATGGTCGGGATATCGCCGCCCCGGTCGTCCGCCCGCATCTTGCGGCCCGGCGTCGCATCCTCGGTTGCCGGGCGACCGAGGACAGTGAAATCTACCTCCACCTCGTAGCCGAGAATGCCGCGCAGCGAGCGGACAATCGGGCCGTGGAACCGCTTTTCCAGATGCTCGCGGACAAAGGTGTTCGGCGCCGCGACGGTCAGTCGGGCGGCGTCGGCGTTGAAATCCGCGATCTCCGTGCTGCGGAGGAACGTCTCATAGGAGCCGCGCGGTGTGCGCCCCTGCAAGTCTTCGAGCACCGCCTGCCACACTCTGCTCCCTTGCATGGGCTGCATCGTCGCCATCCCTGTCACTCCCCAGCCTATTAATCGTCGAACCCGGTTCCCTCCACCGGATGTGCGGATTATACACAGTGAACGTACACCTGTCGAGGGGCATGCGCAGTAACGAGTAGCGAGTAACCAGTAACGAGGGGGCAGCGCGGCGTTTCTCTCGTTACTCGTTACTCGCTACTCGTTACCTCCCCAGCGGGATATGCACCTTGACTTTGTCTCTGCCACTCTCTATATTCAGAACGCTTGTTCTAGAGTTCGGGATGTTCCATGTCTCTCCGGCACGACGCTGCATGCCGACACCACGCCGGCTTCGGCTGCTCGCTGTTTGCACGCATGAGGAGGAAACCCGATGACCACGCTCGCCCTTTCGTTTCGTGGCCCACTTCCACAGATTATTGACGATAACGGTCAGCCGCCGAAACCGCCCGCGCCGCACCTGGGATCGGACGCGGCATGGCCGCGCGCCATCCTGCATGCAGACCTCGACGCCTTCTTCGCCACCGCTGAGATCGCGCGCCGCCCCGAATTGGCGGGATTGCCGGTGATCGTCGGCGGGCGGAAGGGCGGTCGCGGTGTCGTCTGCGCCGCGTCGTATCCGGCGCGGGTCTACGGCGTCCGCTCCGGCATGTCCATCGCCGAGGCGGAGCGGCGCTCCCCGCACGCCGTTTTTCTGCCGGTGGACGGCGCGTACTACGGCGATCTCGCCCGCCGCTTCCGCGCCATCCTGATGACCTACAGCCCGCTCGTCCAGATGACTGGACCGGACGAGGCGGCGATTGATGCCACAGGGATGGAGCGCGTCAGCGGCCTCCCCGAACTGATCGCGCTCGATATTCGCCGCCGCGTGCGCGAAGAATTGTCGCTGATCGTCTCGATCGGCCTCGCCACCGGACGGACGACGGCAAAGATCGCCGCGAAATCCGCCAAGCCGGACGGCTTCCGCGCCATCCCGCCCGGTAAGGAAGCGGCCTTCCTCGCACCGCTGCCCATTGCCGCGATGCCCGGTATTGGCCCGGCGACCGAACGCGCGCTGCACGGGATCGCCGTCCGGACGCTCGGTGAACTGGCGCGGACGCCGGAGGTGCAGCTGCGTGCCCTGCTTGGCGATCTCGGCCCCTCGCTCGTTCGTCACGCGCGCGGCGAGGACGACACGCCGCTCATTGTCGGCCATGTGATGAAGTCCGTCGGCCATGAACATACGCTCCGCGAGAACACGCGGGATCGGATGCTGCTGCGGGCGACGCTCGCTATCCTCTGCGACGAAACGGCGGCGGAATTGCGCGCGCATGGCCGTGCCGCGCGGGTCGTCGCGCTGCGCCTGCGCGATGGGCATTTCCGCTCGGTGGGTATGCAGACGACGATCTTCCCCGCGACGGATGCTCAGCAAGTGCTGCTGGACGCGGCGTGGGGATTGTTCGATCCGTGCCTCGCGCGGCTCGGCTACGGCCCGGTGCGGCTGATTGGCGTGCGTGCCGCCGGATTGGGCACAGGCGGCGCACAACTGACACTGTTGAGCGACCGCCCCGAACGGCTCTCACGCGTCAATACCGCGCTCGATGCCGTACGCGCCCGGTATGGTCCGCAGGCGATTCGCCCCGCGCTCGCACTGCTGGCCGGGGGTTGGCGCGACTTCCCCCAACCGGGTGCCGGATGATGGAACATGCACCGCGTGCACCCCAGCCCTGGCAGATGCGCGAGGATGAGGACGTCTGGCTGGGTCGGCTGGCATGGGCGGCGCGGTCGGGCGACCGAGACGCGCGCGACGCCCTCTGGCTGGTCGTCGGGCCGCGACTGACGCGGATGGCCGACCGGACGGCATGGGCTTTTCCAATGCTGGAACGCGACGACGCGGTGCAGGAGGCGTTCCCGATCTTTGCCGCACTCGTCGCGGCCTGGCCGGGACCGGAGAAGGCGGGGACAGGCTTCGCGACCTACCTGTTCGGCATGTTCCGCTGGCGGCTGCACTCGATCCTCCGCGCGTACGAAAGACGGCATCCCGTCACGGCTGCCGATCTGGGCGCCCGTACGGAGATGCTGGTTGCCGCGCCACGCGTGTACACGCCCATTGCCTGGCACGAATATGGCGTGGATTTCCCGGCCTTCCTGGCACACCTCCCCAGCCACGAGCGCGAGATTTTCCTGCTCCGGATCCGTGAGGGATTGGAGACGCGCGAAATCGCCGCCCGCCTCGGCCTGACACCCCGCACCGTCTCGCGCCACTGGAATGTCACCCTCCACCGCCTGCGCGCACTCGTGCGGCGAGGAAGTGGGGAGTAGCGAGTCGAAAGTCGAGAGTAACAAGAGGCGTGCTGCGGTTCTCTTGTTCCTTTGACCTCCTTCCCCACGCACCGTACACTGTTGCATCGGAACCAGGATGGTGAGATGAGTAAAGAAGTTTGTGGTAGCGTAGGCTTATGAACCTTAACACCTTAATCGGGTAGTGACTCACAGGCTGGAAAGCCTATGCTACCGGTAGCCGGGTGCGGGCGCCCTTTGGGCAGCATGGGCAGATTTCCAGCCTGCATTCCCGGATGACCCGCTTAAGGTGTTAATGTTCATCAGCCTGCGATCTCTTGGGCAGGGACGCAGGCTGAAGCCTACGCTACTGGTTCGTTGAGGAGGGGAAGATTATGCGCGTGCTGGTGATGGGTTCCGGTGGTTTGGGCGGGTACTTCGGCGGCATGTTGGCGCACACAGGGCATGACGTGACATTTGTCGCGCGCGGGGCGCATTTGGCGGCGATGCGCGAGCGCGGGCTGGAAGTGCGGACGGATGAGGAGACCTACCGATTTTCCGCCGTCAACGCGGTCGGCGCGCCAGAGGAGACGACGAGCGACTTCGATCTGATCCTCTTCACCGTCAAGGGATACGACGCTGAGACCGCCGCGACTGCCCTCCGCCCCGTCATCGGCCCGGAGACAGCGGTGCTGACAGTCCTCAATGGCGTGGACAGCGCGGAGCAACTGGCCGCCATCCTCGGCTCGGAGCATGTGCTGGCCGGAACGACCTTTATTCGCTCGACGCTCGCCGAACCGGGCGTAATTGAGCAGATGGGCACGCTGCGCCGCGTCGTCTTCGGGGAGTTCTCCGGCAGCGTGACGCCACGCGTGGAAAGGATCGCGGATGCGTTGCGCGCGGCGGGCGTGGAGACGGAGATCGCTGAGGACGCACGCGTCGCCGTCTGGCAGAAGTTCGCCATGCAAGCGCCGCACGCGACGATGACGAGCGTTTGCCAAATGCCATGCGGCCCGATCCGTGAGACGCCGGAGGGCGACGCGCTCTACCGGGCGCTGATCGCCGAGTGCGTTGCCGTTGGGCGGGCGAGCGGTGTCGCGCTGCCGGACGATGCCGAAGAAACGGCGATGGGCGTCATTTGGCAATTCCTCTATGAACAGAAGACCTCGATGTCCATTGATTACGAGCGCGGCAACCGCGTCGAGTTGGAGCAACTGACGGGCGCTGTTGTCCGTCGAGGCAAAGCCCTCGGCGTCCCAACCCCGGCTTTTGACATCCTCTACGGCGTCCTCAAAGTCCGCGCGATTGCCAGCGGGGGATTGGCCTAACTCCCCGCCTCCTTCCCTAAAAGGAAGGGGAGGGTCGGGGTGCACAGCCGTACGCCCTCCCAGATCATGCATACCCGATGAATTGTGCGACAGATTTGCGCGCGCATATGATAATCTCACGACGAACGCATCATTGCATTCATACTCGTGATACAACCGTGCCAATGGGAACGAACAGGCGGGAGTGAGGGAAATGCTGGTTACGTTGGCGCATGACCCACCCATCCCTTGCCGCGTGCCGCCCAACCGTTTCTGATCGGTGTCACTACAGGTTCTGCCATTTTGCGCCCTCTTTCGTTGCACCACACCCACGACCTCATCGTGGGCGTCCCAAGAGGCAGTTGCAATTGCATTGTCGAATTGCCCAAGGCTTGACACGAACGCTTGCGATCAGTCATGAGCCGCGCATCGGGGGCGAGGTTCGTATCCAGCACTTCTTTCAGCGTTGCGCCTGAAACGTTGGTGACAACCTTCGACCGGACATTGCCACCGCGCTCGACAAGCGAGACAACGGGTGTTTTCCTGGAATCCTTGAAGATCATACTGACAAGGACGGAAAACTGCTGGCGGCAATCGCTACACTTCCACACGTCGCCTTCATTATTGGTAACGCAGGCTTCAACCTGCATCTTGCAATCGGAGACGCAATCTGAAACCTACGCTACCAGATTCCTGAGAACGAATCAGATATCTCGCGAGAGCACGTCAGTCAGATGTACCGTCTTTAGCGCCGCTAATTCCGCCGTAAAGGCCGCTTCCATCGCCTGCCGTCGCGCGGGTGGCAGGAAGGAGTAGCGGACGGCGTTGAGGAGGATCGTGTCAATCGCTGCCACGGTGAGACCGAACGGTTCGGCGAGGAGTGCGACCTCGTTATTGAGGGTCGTGTTGAAGAGAGGCGGATCGTCCGAGTTGACGGTGACGATCACGCCCGCGTCGTGCAGTTGGCGGAGCGGATGGGCCGCGAGGTTGGGATAAACGCCGAGCCGGATGTTGCTGGTCGGGTTAATCTCCAGCGGGATGCGCCGCGCCGCGAGGTAGGCGATGAGCGTCGGGTCCTCGATTGCCCGGACGCCGTGCCCAATCCGCTCCGCGCCGAGCGCCCGGAGCGCGCCCCAGATACTCTCCGGTCCGGCGGTCTCACCCGCGTGCGGATCGCTGTGCAATCCCGCCGCCCGCGCCCGGTCGAACCAGGGCGCGAATGGCTCAGGCGGGCGGTCAACCTCCGAGCCGCCGAGGCCGAGCGCGACGACGCCATCGTCCATGCCTTCGATCGCGACGCGCGTCGTGTAGTCCGCCGTTGGCGTGGTGCGCGTCTCGTCCGTCCAACTGCGCACGATGTTGAAGACCCAGTTGATCGCCACGCCGAAATCCGCCCGCACCCGCGCCCGCCCCCGTGTCAGGCCGGGAAACCAGACCGACTGCGGAACACCGAAGACCCAGTTCGTGCTCGGTGAAAAAGTCACTTCGGCGTAGCGGACGTTCTGCCGCGCCATCTCCGCGCCGAACTCATAGACGACGAGTTCGTAATCCTCCGTCGTTCGCAGACATTGCGTGCAGGCGACGTACATCGCAATGAAGTGGTCGAAATCCCGATAGGCGAACCAGTCGCGCAACCCGGTCTCCGTTGTCGCGGGCAAGGGCACACCGTTGCGCTCCGCGAGCATCAAGAGCGTCGCGGGCCGGATGGAACCCTCCAGGTGGACGTGCAACTCCGCCTTTGGCGCGGCGCGGAGATAGCTATCGAGGGACATCCGTACGCCCTCACACGGTGAAGGTGACGGTGACGACGCTGACGGAGCCGCTAGGCGTTGTGAAGGTGACAGTGCCGCTGTAGTTGCCGGGCGCGAGACCGGCCCGATTGATTGTGACGGCGACCGGCAGGCTGCCATCAGCGGGCACACTGCCGCGGGAGGGTGACGCGGAAAGCCAGGTCGTACTGGATTTGGCGGTGAAGCCGACCGCCGTCAGGCCGGCGTTGCCGAGTGTCACCGTGCCGGAGGCGCCTGCCGACCCAAGGGCAATGCTCCCCTTATTCAGCGTGATTGTGCCGCCCGCTCCCGTCGTCGGAGCGGTCGTCGACTTCACCGTCGCGGCGCGGGTCGCGGTCGGCGCGTGTACAAGCGCCTGGGTTGATACGGGCTTCTCGGTCGGGATCGGTGTGACGCGTGGCGTCGGTGACTCCCGCGGGAGTGGCGTCACCTTCGAGGTAGGCGCCTCGACCGGTGTCGCGATGGCCGTGGCATCGGTGGATGTGGCGATAGCAACCGTCGCGATCGCGGTCGTCGCGAGCGGCTCGGTGCCGAGCGGTGTCGGCGTGGCCGCACTGGTCGGCTGTGTAACGCTGCCAACGGGTATGGTGCTTTCCGGGAGCGGCGCGGTCGTCGCGGTCGGAATCGGTGTCGGAGTACCGATGGTGGCCGCCACGGCCGTTGACGTGAGCAGGGCGGCCGGTAATCCACTGGTCGGTGCAATCGTCGGTGTCGCCGTCCCGCTCCCGACAGTCGCTGTCACACTCACGCCGCTCGTCGAATCGCCGCGCACGAGGAAGAGAACGAGTGCGCCGACGATGACAATTAACGCCCCACCGAGCAGGCCGAGAAGCGCGAGCGGGCCGCGTGCGCGGTTCGTCGAGCGGGGCGGGACAAAGACCGCGTCGTCCTGCACGACACGTTGCCGGACGGGAATATCGAGCGCCCGTGTGCCATATGGTTCCTCGGCCGGTTGCTGGTCGCCGTACTGCCAGGGCTCCGCGACTGGCGTGAGGTCGGTCGGTGCGTCCGTGCCGTATCGCACCGGCGCTTCCGGGATGGCGGTCGTCGGCATCTCCGGCGGCAGATCGAGCGCCGTCGTCGCTTGCTCGACGAGCGGCAGCCACGGCAGCGCGCCCGCAATCGCCGCTTCCGCAATCGGCGCGGGCGGCGGGATCGGGCGGAGTGCGGCGTAGACCGTCAAGGGCGGCGGCACCGCGTCAAGCATCGCGCGGGCGGTGGGCGACGTTTCGGCGTACTCCTCGATCGTCGCGCGCGCTTCGGGCGTCAGGCGGGTGATGTTGAGATCCGCGAGGAGCGCGTCCAATTCGGGATCGCGCGGGCGGCCAAAGCGAATGAGGAAGAGCGCGCGGCTCGCCGACTCCACCGCCGGAATCAACCGCTGGAGCCGGTCGCTCGCCTCGCGTTCAGTGATGCCGAGCACGCTCGCCGCCTCGCCGACGACCATTGCCTCTCGAATGTGGAGATGGACGAGCGCGTGCTGCTCAACGGGCAGAGCGCTGATTGCCCGCCAGACGGCGCGGGTCATGTCGTCCAGGCCACTCTCGGGTGCGACGGGCGGCAGGAGGCTCGGATCGGGCACGATGTAGGGGCCGGGATCGGCGGCGGTGCTGCTCGTCTCAGCGGGGAGGGCGGCATAGGCGCGGGCGAAGAGCCAGGCGCGCACGGACGGCCACTGATCGGCGCTCGCCGCGCTCATCGCCGCCTGGGAGGCGACCTGCCGCATCAGGGCATTGGCGGTCTCATCCCGGCCGGTGAGACGGTCGAGGAAGTCGTAGAGGGCGGGGCTGAGGGAGCGGAAATTGGCTGCGAAGGCCTCGGGGTCCGTCTGCGGTGGCGCACTCGCCGTTCCTTGCCAGCGCCGCTGATCGCCCGGTCGGTAGTCATGCTGATCGCGCGTCTGATCCACCCGTACTATCCCCCGCCACGCGCCGCTCTCCCTCCCAACACGGTACCATGTCCGAGGGTGTACGTCCACTTGGAGAAGTGCTGAGTAGTGAGTGCTGAGTGCTGAGGGGAAGTAACAAGTAACAAGCGGGGATTGTCCCTCGCCGCACTGTTCTTGTTACTTTCTGCCCCATCTCAGCGCTCAGCACTCAGCACTTCGCTTTGCCGCTCGACACGCCGGATCCACTGCTTCGGATTCCGCAATTCGGTGAGGGTCGGCAACTGCTCTGGCCCCTGCCAGACTTTGAGGGCGAACTGATGGCCGCGCTCGCGCACGACCGCGTCAATGAACTGCTCGCCGAGGCGGTATTGCTCCATCTTCATCTCCAGCCCGGTCAGCCGAATGAAAAGCGTTTCCGCCTGGCTGCGCTGCCGTTGCCGCGACTCAAAGGCGTGCTGCATCCTGTCCAGCGAAGGCAAAACCTGTTTGCCGACGGCGTTCATAACGTGGTTGGAGTATCCCTCGATAACGGACATCAGCGCCTGCATCTCATCGAAGAGATGCTTCTGCTCCGGCGTCATGACGATCTCCATCAGGCTCTTGCCGCCGCTGCCACTGCTCTCGCGCAGCCGCCGCACGAGCGCGCCCAAGCCGCCCTGCAAGTTGCGCAAATCCTCTGTCACGAGCGTAATGTACCGCTCCAGCAGCGTATTGAAGTGGGGCCGTACCCACGGGAAGGCCTCGAACTCGAAGGCGTGCGTCGTCTCGTGCAGCGCAAGCCAGAGGCGAAACTCGTGGCCATCCACGCCCATCGTCTCGGTCGCTGCCGCGATGTTCGGCTCGACGTAATAAAGTTTGCCGGAAGCGACCGGCTCCTTGCCCAGCAGCGCGAGGTCGTACTGGCCGAGGACGCGCCGCGCGAGGTAGCCGAGGAGCAGCCCGACTTCCGCTGAGAGGATCGTCTGATTGACGCCGCTGACGAGCGCGATGGCAGTCGGCGATGAGAGGTTGCGGGCGGTATTAAGCCCCTCCAGAGGCGCGAAGAGTTGCTGGAAGGCGCGGATATTCGCGTCAATCCAGTCGGCGCGATTGAAAACGTGGACGCTTTCGAGCGGCGTCGGCAGCGTCGTGCTGGTGTATTCAGCGATCAGCGGCACGCAGCGCCCGACGAGATCGCGGTAATACGCTGTGAGACTAGTGGGGAAGGTCTCGACATCGGCGGCGCGGTTCATCGC
>JBPCPB010000218.1:0-7404 GCA_050999735.1 Thermomicrobiales bacterium
GTTCTTGGCGACCTTCGGCGTCGCGGCGGGCAGCGTCGCGGCGGGCGGCACGCCAGTTGCTGGGGTGGCCGCCGCTGGCTTCGCGCCACCGGCGGCGGATGGCGCGGCAACGGTGGCCCCGCCCGACGCGGCTGTTGCGGCAGCTGTCGCGCCGCCGGCCGCCTTCGTGCCGGTGGCTGCGGCCGTTGTCGCCGGGGCCGTTGTCGCGCTCCCGCCGCAGGCGCTCAGAATCGCCGCCAGCGCGCCCGTCGCCGCAGTGCCGACTCCCAACCGGAGCATAGTCCGGCGTGTGAGCCGTCTGTTCCGTTCAATCCCTTCCACATCTGTCTCCTTCTGTAGTGCAATGAACACGCGATGATGCGACCGCCGTTATCCCTTGACGGAACCGGCGGTAAGTCCCCGAATCAGTTGGCGCTGCCCGACGATGAGCAGCGCGATCGTTGGGATGAGCACGAGGACGACCCCGGCCATGATGAGGTTGTAGGAGAGCGACTCCTCGTTGCGCAGGAAGTTCAGCCCGATCTGCGTCGTGCGCATATTCCGGCTGTCCGTGACGAGGAGCGGCCAGAGATACTGGTTCCACGTCCCGAGGAAGCTGTAGACCGCCAGCGTTCCCAGTGCTGGCCGCGAGAGCGGGATAACGATTGTCAGCAGGTAGCGCAGGCTGCCGCAGCCATCGAGCGTCGCGGCGTCGTGCAATTCGGACGGGATGGAGAGAAAGAATTGCCTGAGCAGGAATGTGCCGAAACCCGTCGCGACGAAGGGAGCGATCAGGCCAAGATAACTGTCCTTCAAGCCCCACTGCGAAATCGTCTGGTAGTTTGGGATCAGTGTCACCTCGAACGGGATCATCAAGGTGGCGAGGAAGAGCATGAAGAGCGCGGTGCGCCCTCGGAACTCGCGGACGGCGAAGGCGTACGCCGAGAGGCTCGCCGTCACCAACTGCGCGATCATCACCGACGCCGCGACGATGAAGCTGTTGAGGATGTAGCGCGGGATCGGCAGCCGTTCGAGCACGGCGCGGTAGTTGTCGAGGTTCAGGCCGCTCGGGATGAACTTCGGCGGGTACCGCGCGATCTCGTCCTGGGTCATGAAACTGGCGGCGAGCGCATAGAGGAGCGGGAAGAGGATAATCAGCGCCACGGCGGTGAGCAGCAGATAGAGGAGCGCCTTTCGCACCAGGCGCGTATTCGGCGAACCGCTCATTGGTAGAACACCCTGCCTTCCAGCGACTTGAATTGGATACCCGTCAGCGCGACAAGGATGACGAAGAGGATGACCGCCTGTGCCGATGCATACGCGGAGTGGAAGTTGAAGAAAGCATCGCGGTAGATCGAGTAAACCACCACATTCGACGCACTCGCGGGGCCGCCTTTGGTGAGGATGTCAATCTGCGCGAAACTCTGGAACGCGGCAATCACCGAGATAACACTGACGAAAAAGAGCGTCGGCGAGAGGAGTGGCAGCGTGACATTGAAGAACATCCGGGCCGGGCTTGCGCCGTCAATCTTCGCGCTCTCGTAGAGTTCTTCCGGGATGCCCTGCAAGCCACTCAGGAGGATCGTGAAGTTGAAGCCGAGACCGAGCCAGATCGTGCCAATCGCGATTGCCCAGAGGGCGGAGTTGGTGTGCGTCAGCCACTGGACGGGCGGCAGGCCGAGCCGGGTGAGGAAATAGTTGAATGCACCCGTGCTCGGATTGTACAGGAGGGCGAAGATCACCGCGCCCGCCCCGACCGAGACGCCGATTGTGATCGCGAAGGCGACGCGAAAGACCGAGATGGCGCGCAGCCGCAGGTTCGCCATCACCGCGAGGAGCAGCGCGACGAGCAGACCGAGCGGCACCGTATAGAGCGCGTAGAGGAAGGTCACTTTGAGCGAGTTCCGGTAACTGTCGGATGTGAGCGCGCTCTTGTACTGATCCAACCCGACGAAGATATCGGAGGTGCCGCCAAATGGATTATCCGCGTGGAGGCTGATCCAGACCGACTTGATGACGGGATAGAAGACGAAAATCGTGAAGGCAATCAGCGACGGCAGCAGGTAGAGGAGTGAGACGATCGTCGCTTGCAGCGCGCGGATGCGCAGCGTGCCACGCGAACGCGCACGGGAGGCCGGTACACTGGCTTGGTCAGTGGCCACGCTGCTTCCTTCGGATATACGGACATTCCTCTGCATCGTTATAACACTCCGCACACAATCGTCAAGTCTGACCGGGAAGTTGGGGAAGTTCGATGTTCGCAGTTCGCAGTATCCGGTCTCCAAACATCGAACATCGAACTCCGAACTTCCCAACTTCCTCACCCCCCGATGCTAGCACGCAATTGTGATCGGATCGTATGCGAGCGCCCCTGTCCTTTCGGCCATACCAATCCGACACTTCCGTACGGTGTGGCACGTATTATGCTTTGCCATACTGAGAAGGCGATGGGACGGACGCACAATGGTATGGCATCGAATGGAGGAACGGTACTGCAATTCTTTATAGAACTGTTGCTTTGGCACCTGATTATCGCCGCCTTCCTTGTCGGCGCGCTGATCCTCTCGCGCGGCGCGCAGCAGTCGCAGTCGCCGCGAACCTTCGTGGACGATCCATCGGGCGAATAACGACGCGGTGTCCGTCGTAAAGATCATACATATACAACGGGGGTGACACATCGCACGGTGTGTCATCCCCGTTATACGCTTCATATCGAGTGCTACGCTGAAACCGCCCGTTGCTCCGGTTCGTACCCCACCATGACGCGCAATGTCTCTGTCTGCACGGCGCTCAGGACACCGAACGTCGCGAGCATTCGCGCCGCCATCCCATCGTTGACGCGCACGAGGGCAAGGAGGAGATGTTCCGTACCGATAAACTGATGATTGTAGGAGTCCGCCTCCATGGTGGCGACGTGCAACACCTTGCGGGCGCGTGGCGCATAGGACAGGTCTTCCGGCGGCGGGACCGTACCGCTGCCGCGCCCGATGTAGGAACGGATGAATTCGCGGCACTTCTCCAAGTCCACATCAAGCGTCGTGAGCACGCGCGCCGCGATGCCCTCCCCTTCACGCAATAAGCCGAGCAAGAGATGTTCGGTGCCGATGTAGTTATGATTGAACGGCACGGTCTCCTCACGGGCAAAATCCAACGCGTTCCGGGCGCGCTTTGTCAGCCGCATGAGATCCCGATTCGAATCAATGGCGGGCGCGTAGTGCTGCAACCCGGCTGCGATCACCTCCTGCGCGACGCTCGCCACCGTGCGATCCTCATCAATCGCGATCTCGACGAGACGGTCATGGAGATAGGTCGGCACTTCGAGCCGCTTGCGGTCGGTACTAGATGGCATTGTGCATCGCTCCTTCGGGCAGTATGACAACGGCGGTCACGTACCACCGTATGTACGGTGATGGCACGATACCACCGTATATACCGCCATGTCAAGCCCCGTCGTGAACCGAGTCAGTGCGATGCCTGCTCCTTACGCAATTCCTGCGATCACGTAGGCGAAGTTTTTCGTGTACATCGCATCGCGGCGGACACGAAAGCCGTGACGATCAAGCAGCCAGCGAATGTCGTCCAGCGTGTAGCGGTTGAACTCCGCAAAGCGCTGATAGCAAAAAGCTTCGGGATCGTTTGCGGGTGCCGCTTCTGATGAACTGCTCTCAATCGCGGCGCGTGCCTGACCCCAGAAGGCGTGAAAGTCCGCCATCGAGGAGCGCACCCAGCCGGTCATCACGAACGAGCCGCCGGGCCGCAGGGCGTCGTGCATCGTCGCGAGCAGGTGGCGCGGGTCGGCGAGGAAGTGGAAGAAGAAGTGCGCCGCGATCACATCGCATGAGCCTGGTTTGAGCGCGAAATCCGCCGCGCCGACATCCGCGCTGTGCCACTTTGCCTTCTTCAAGCCGAGGCCGCGCGCCGCATCCAGCATTTGCGCGTCGCGGTCGTATCCCGCGAGTGTGGCATCCGGCCGGAGCGCGGCGACATTGCGCAGCCAAAGCCCCGGCCCGCAGCCGAGGTCCACGATATGCGGCTTCGGGCCGAGCGGTGTGATCGCTTCTTCGGCGATGATCGCTCGGACATCCGCCGGGATGCGGTTCTCGTACGATTGCGTCATCATCGCGCAGAATCGGGCGGGGTCGAGGGACGATTGTGGCGTGGCGCTCATGCGGATACCTCCTCTGTTGTGCCGCGGACGGCCGCTTTGCGCGCGTCATCGGTGTTCCGCCAGAGCGCGCCGCCAAGCGGTTCTTCGAGCGCGCGCTGGAGCGCGCTCCGCTCGCCCGCTGTCAGGTCATCGAGTTTCACCGTGCCGTCGAGGACGCGGCGCATCGCCATCGTCTCCTGTGTCAGGTCGCGCCAGCCCATCCCCGCCGCGCGGTCAATCAGGAGCGCGCAGGCAATCATCCCCTCGTAGCGGGCCATTTCCGGCTCCGTATCGCGCACGCCGAGAAAGACCATTGCGACGCGCTGACCCTGGGGCACCTCCGCTTTATCGCGGGAGAACTGAATACCTTGCTGCGCCTGCGAGCGGCCGTGGAGCGCGCCCGCGTCGAAGAAGGCATGGTCGCCGTCAATGATCACAGCGGTGAGCGTGATGCCCATGAATTCCTCGCCGCCAATCGCGCTGGCGAGATTCATACCGAAATGCATCGGCAGCGCGTCATATCCCTGGTTCGGTTTCTCTCCTGCCATTGCCCGCTCCTTCTCTGATGTCTACACCCATATACGAGGGTACGGCGTATGTCCTGCTTCGGCAACACGCGGTCGTCGTGGCACGGAATCTGCTGCCGATGAATTCGAAACGGCGGCTGCGGATATGCGGCCACACATCGAACATACAATGCAACGGAGTACGGACATGCGCTGGCACAATGCTCGCGTGCGGGATTTTTTCGGCCCGCTTTGCCTCATCGGATTCGTCGGTTGGTCGCTCGTCGCACACCTCGTCTGCGGCGCGTACCACCCCATCTTGGGAGCGATCATCGCGGGCTTGCTCGCGTTCGTCGGCACGGTGACGATTCATCGAGCTGCACGGCGACGTGAGGAGGCGCGGATCCGGGCGATTATCACGACGCCGACCGAGTTCCCGGCAATCCCGGTCCCGCCGTACCTCATTCCATACGTCACCCGGCTCTCTGAGGCGGCAATCGAGGCGACCTAGATATCGAGGCGGCACACCAGTGGGCGGGACAGGGCGGGGAGCGATCCTCGCCTTCCGCGTCGGTGACGCCAGGCGGCGAAGAGGAGGATACACACCCGCTTCAACGTTTCCTGGTGCGGATGATAATGAGCGCCGCCAGAAAGACAAGGCAAAGCGTGATGAGGACAGGCGCGCTGTTGAGTGGGCCATTGACTTTGTAGTAAAGATCGCGGAAAAACAGTCGTGTTGCCGAGTCTGCAAACATCATCCATCTCCCTTTCATCCGCCACAGTGTACACCGTCGCGCGAGGGGCGCTCGCAGGGATCGCTCTCCCCTCATATCCATTGTTCGCCATGAACGATATTCCCTGCGAAACGCAACCATCGCTCAATCTATCCGTTGAATAGTCGGATAGCGACAATGGAGATATACGGGGGGGACGTGATGGAAGACGAAATGAGTCGGGGTGCTGGTCGTCGGTCCCGATATGGTGTGCCACTCCTTAATGTCATGTGCCAGATGCCGCGCGAGTGGATTGACGCACTCGACGCGCAGGCGGAATCCGCGCATGTCTCTCGCTCGGAGATGATGCGGGTCATCGTCTCCGATTGGCTCAGCGAGCGCAAACTGATCAAGCCGCCGCCCCCGCCGCGCGAAGATCGCCCGGTGTAGTGTCGCGTCAGTCGTTCATAGCGCCGTTGATCGGCGGCGTATCGCCACCGGGTGGCGCGGTGTGAATCATCAGGACGACCCAGACGACGCCACTCGTAATGGGGGCAGGCGACTCCGGCGTGATCGTCGCCGTCTCCCAGCCGCCGCGCGTGGCGGCATCACGCGCCATCGCGAAGGCGTCCTGATAGTCGGCTCCGAAGCCGACGAATGCGGCGTTCCAGTAGTCCAGCCAGGTGATCGCCGGGAAGTCGCCGGTCGTCGAGGTGAGGATGCGATACTCCTGCGGCGGCTTCCCGGCACCCTCAACCGGGGCGGCGCAGCAGAGCGTGAGGACAAACAGACAGGCTGTAATGAACCGCATTCTCTTTCCCTCCTGTAATCTCAGCAGACGTTGAAGTGAATCTATCACAAACAGTGAACGTCGCGTGCCCGCGAAGAGTGCTTCACCGGTATCATGTCAGCGATCATACGGTGGCCTTAATCCTGCGATGATTGCCGGGTGGCGTGGGTAGTGCGCCGCAGGGGTATGGGGTAGAACGAGCGAAAGAGCGGTTATGCAGGCGGATGAGCGATTGGGCGCGACCAATCTCGGTGACGGTCGGTGCCATTTTTGTGTCTGGGCGCCGCTCGCCCAGCAGGTCGAGGTTGTTCTGGCGGAACGCAGCGCGCCGATGGAACGGGACGACCGGGGTTATTACCGCGCCACGGTGGACGGCGTTATGCCCGGCGCGCGGTATCGGTACCGGCTCGATGGCGAAAAAGAGCGCCCCGATCCCGTCTCTCGCTTCCAGCCCGAGGGCGTGCATGGGCCGTCCGCCGTCACCGATCCCGGCGCGTTCCGCTGGAGCGACGCGGCGTGGGCTGGCTTGCCGATGGAGCGATTCGTCATCTACGAACTGCATATCGGCACGTTCACGCCGGAGGGGACGTTTGATGCCGCCATCTCCCACCTCGACAAACTGAGGGAACTCGGCGTCACCGCGATCGAGATCATGCCCGTCGCGCAGTATCCCGGCGACCGTGGCTGGGGATACGATGGCGTGCAACTCTACGCCGTGCAGAACTCCTACGGCGGCCCGGAGGGGCTGATGCGCCTCGTGGACGGCTGTCACGCGCGCGGCCTGGCGGCGATCCTCGATGTCGTCTACAACCATTTCGGGCCGGAAGGGAATTACCTCTGGGATTACGCGCCGTACTTCACCGAGCGGTACACGACGCCGTGGGGTGCGGCGGTGAACTTCGATGGCCCACAGAGCGACGAGGTGCGCCACTTTTTTCTTGGTAACGCGCTCCAATGGCTCGATGACTTCCATTTTGATGGCCTGCGGCTCGATGCGATTGACGCGATCAAAGATAATTCCGCCTACCCCTTTCTGCGCGAACTCGCCGCTGTCACCCACGCCCGCGCGCAGGAGATTGGCCGCCCGTTCGCGCTGATCGCGGAGAGCGATCTGAACGACGCGAAGGTGATCCGACCGCCGGCGGAGTGCGGCTACGGCATGGATGCGCAGTGGAGCGACGACTTCCACCACGCCCTGCATGTCCTCCTCACCGGCGAGCGGCGCGGTTACTATACGGACTTTACGAGCGTTGACGACCTCGCCCAAGC
>JBPCPB010000274.1:0-4272 GCA_050999735.1 Thermomicrobiales bacterium
CGATCCCGCCGGCACTTGAGCTGGCGAAGAGCAACTGAATCGGCCCCACGCCGAGCAGCGTGATCCCGCCGCCGATCACCAGACTGGCGATCAGCGCGCCATAGAATGACCGTGCCTGCCCAAAATGACTGTCGAGGCTCGCGCGCCACCCGAACGCCTCCGCCATCACGTACGCGCTCGTCGCGGCAAGCACCGGCAGCGCGAGGATCGCCGATGCCAGCAATCCGACACCGAAGATCACGGAAGCGAACCGCCCCGCCAGTGGCGCGAGCGCCTTCGCCGCGTCCTGCGCGGTCTGTACCTGCTGCTGATGGACGCCGAGCGTCGCGCCCGTCCCGATGACGATGAACCAGAAGATCACCCCGGCAGCGATCATCCCGGACGCGGCGTCCACCTGGACGAGGCCGAGGCGGCGAATCGGCGGGCGTTCCTCCGCCTCCTCGATCGTCTCCCAGACATAGGCATAACTGGTGAGCGTCGTGCCGAGCAGGGCGAGCGCGCCCGCGATGTAGGCCGACGAGAGGCTGAGATGAGGAAGAAAGGTATCACGAAGCACCGCGCTCCAATGCGGGCGGGCGACAAACGCCGTGATGATGTAGGCGACGAAGATGAGCAGGACATACTTGAGCGCCCGTTCCAGCGCATGGTAGTTGCCCCGGATGAGAAGAAGCGCGACGCCCAGCCCGAATGGCACGATGAACCAGCGATAGGAGAGGCCCGTGAGGAGACTGAGCGCGGCGCTGCCCCCTTCGAGGTCGGCGGCGAGCGTGATGAGGTTGACGGCGAGGACGAGCAGCAGCACGAGGAAGGCCCACGCCTTCCCATACCGGTGGCGCACCACGTCTTCCAGGCCGCCGCGGGCGACGACGCCGACCGTGGCGCTGACGACCTGGACGATGACGAGCATCGGGATGACGAGGATAACGAGCCATGAGAGGCGGTAGATTGTCGTCGCGCCGATCACCGAGAGTGAGGCAACGGTAGTCGGGTCATTGTCCGAAGCGCCCGCGACGAGGCCAGGGCCAAGCGCCTTGAGAATGGCGCGGGGATTGCGCCGCTCCTGCTCCTCCGCTGGTGGCGCTGTCACCGTGTGATCGGGCATCGGGTCCATCCATCTCCTCTGTTAGTTACGGCATCATCATGCAGCATAATCAGAGCGTACCTGTTTCGCGTCTGATGCATGTTCCGCGCCAGCGCCGCACAGAGGAATGGGGACCAGTCAATTTATCCGCACATCTGTCAGCGGCATGGCATTGAGGCCGTCCGGGCCGAGTTGGAAGCCGCTCACTTTGGCGGCCATCGCCTCGACACGAATCAGCGTCATCACCCCGACGAAAGGAATCGCGTCCATAATGCGCCGCTGGGCATCCTCGAAGGCGGTGCGCCGCGCGGCAGAGCCGATCTCCTGCGCCGAACCATTGCGCAGGACGGTGTCGAGTTGCGGGTCATTAAGGCCGGAAAAGTTCGTCACCCCGATATTCTTGGAGTCGTAATCGAGGCGCAGAATACCGTCCGGGTCGAGGCTGGTGGAGTTCGTCGCGCACAGATTGTGCTTGGCGGCGCGGACGAAATCGAGGTATGGGCCGCGCTCCATCTTTTGCACCTGCACGTCAATGCCGGCGGCGCGCAATTGCCCCTGCATCGCCTCGGCGATCTCCGTCCACGGGCTGCGGAAGGTCGCGAGGACGAGGGAAAGTTTCTGCCCGTCCTTCGCGCGGATACCGTCCGCTCCCGCCTTCCAGCCCGCCGCGTCGAGAATCTGTTGCGCCTTCTTCGTGTCGTAGGTGTACCGCTTCTCCAGTTCGTCCAGCCGCCCCCAGACACCCTCCGAAAGCGGGCCGACGCCGACGTGATGGACGCCGAAGAAGAGTTTCCGCACAATCGCTTGTCGGTCCACTGCCCAGTTGATCGCTTCGCGCACCGCCTTGTCGTCCGTCGGCGCTTTCGTGACGTTCAGCATGAAGCCAACCGTGTGATTGCGCTGTGGCGCCTGGACAAAATGAAAGCGCTTGTCATCCTTCAGGCGCTGGTAATCCGGTTCCGCGATCTCGTCAATCAGCAGATTCTCGCCCGATTCGAGCGTCGCGACGCGGGTCGCCGGTTCCGTGATCGCGCGGAATTTGACGGTCTGGAGGTACGGCGCTTTGCGGTTCGCCAACCGCTCGTTGCCCCACGCGTAGTCCTTGTTGTATTCGAGCGTCACGACGCCGTCCGGCGAGCGCCCCATGTACTTGAATGGCCCGCTGCCGACGGGCGCGGTGGCCGGGTCGCCGGGTTTGAGCGTATCGAGATACTTCGGGGAGAGGACGCCGAAATAGGGCCGCCAGATTTGCAGGAAGATCGAGGGGAAGGGCGATTTGAAGGTGAGCACGAATGTCCGCGGGTCGGGCGCGGTGATCGTGTCAATCGGGCCGAAGAAACCAACGACGCCCGCCGCCTTCGTCGCGGGGTCCAGGATGCGATCCCATGAACGCTTGACGGCGGTCGCATCGAGCGGCGTGCCGTCGTGGAACTTCACGTCATCGCGCAAGGTGAAGGTGATCTTCTTGCCGCCGTCCTCGACGACCCATTTGGTCGCGAGGTTCGGGTAGATCTTCTCATCGCCGTCAATCATCACGAGCGTATCAAGGATGTTGTTCGTGATGTCGGCGGCAGCGCCGCCGGTTGGATTGGCGGGGTCAATGCTATCTATCTTGTCCCACTGCCCCCATGTCAACGTGCCGCTGCTGCCGGGGGCAGCGGACGCTTTCAGGGTGGTCGCGGTCGTGGGAGCGGTGTTCGCCGTGCCTCCCGTTGCCTGCGGAGAGGCGCCGCTGGCGGGCGTGTTCGTCGCCGCGCCGCCCCCGCCGCACGCGGTCGCAATCGCCGCCCCGGCCCCCGTCGCGGCAAGGAACGCCAGCCGGTGCAGGAAGCGCCGTCGGCTGATTGTCTCTCCCTCGATCCGCCCTGTCATGACTGTGCTCCCTTCCGCGTTCCCCCATCCGCCGCCGTATGCGGGGCGTTTCGTCCGTTCTCCTGTTCGGTTGGTGGGATGGTCCCATCAATCCATCCCGTTTCCACCCGATAACCGACAATCTTCTCCCGCAGATCGTTCAGTTCCGAGACCGCCATCACTGCCCGCGCCCGGTCGCGCGCGGTCAGGCCGATGATGAGCGCGTCCATCAGGACGAGGGTCGTGGCGACACTACCGAGCAGCCCATGCCTGCCGCGACGCGCGCTGAGCGTCACGGTGACGTGTGCCGCCAGCGCCATGCCTAATGTATCGGTGAGCAGCACGACCGGCAGCCCGCGTTCCTTCGCGTGGTTCAGCGTCACCTCCGCTTCCCGGTAGACGCGATGGTACGCCATCGCGATCAGCGCATCGCCGGGGCGCATCATCAGGAGCGTGTCCGCCAGACCAAGCCCGGTGCCCGACACCGCCGCCGCCTGCCGCCCAATGCGGACGAGCCGGAGGACGAGATGATCGGCGAGCGATGCCGACGGGCCGGTGCCGAAGATGAGGATGCGATCCGCCGTGTGGAGGATGTCGAGCGCCTGTGCGAACGCCTCCGGGCGCACCGTCCGTCGCGCCTCTTCGAGCAGATCAATCTGCGCCGTCAGCGCGTGATCGAGCGCGGCTTCGGGGTGGTCGTCAATCTCCTCCAGGCGGCTCGGCGCGCGCGTTGGCGTTGTCCGCGCCCGCAAGGCGCGCACGAGCTCCTGCTTCAGTTCCTGTAAGCCGGCATAGCCGAGCGATTGCGCCGTCCGCACGACGGTCGCGTCGCTCATACCGAGGCGCTGCGCGATCTCCAATGCCGAGAAGAAGGCGACATCTTCCCGATGATGCGCGAAAAAGTCCGCCACGCGCTGCTCGGTCGGGCTGAGGTTCGCGCGGCGGGCGGCGAGCCGCTCATCCAGCGAGGGAGCTGCGGTCATGGGCGAGGAAACGTCCGCGGTCACTCAGGGATACCTCTCTGCGGCGATGCCGTGTAGTGATTCAGCCAACACCTTGACATTTTCTGTAGTCGCCATTACGATAGCATGGCAGTCGGTGGAAGTCAAGCATGAGGAGGTGTCCTGTCGGTGTTCTATGATTCTGACACCCAGTAACTGTTCTGTGAAAATGTCACACCATGGAGGACATGATGGTGAATGCACAGGAACAAAAACGGGTCATTATCCTCACCCAGGTCGTGAGCGGGGCATTGACGGTGGCGGGAGCGGCGGAACGGTTGGCGCTCTCCGAGCGACAGACGAAGCGATTGCTGGCCGGGTTTCGGCGGGAAGGAGTGG
>JBPCPB010000391.1:0-3359 GCA_050999735.1 Thermomicrobiales bacterium
GTGATGACGGGCGTCGGCGCGGCGCTCTATTCGGCGGGCGTCCGCCCTGGCACGAGCGCGGCGATCTTTGGCTGCGGCGGCGTCGGCGACAGCGCCATCCAGGGCGCGCGGCTGGCGGGTGCGACGACGATCATCGCCGTGGATATTGACCCGAAGAAACTCGAATGGGCGAAGCAGTTCGGCGCGACGCATACCGTCAACGCGCGCGAGGGCGACCCAGTGGCGCGGATCAAGGAACTGACCGGCGGCAATGGCGTGGACTACTCCTTCGAGGCGGTC
Organism: Thermomicrobiales bacterium; assembly: GCA_050999735.1. Lineage (GTDB taxonomy): Bacteria > Chloroflexota > Chloroflexia > Thermomicrobiales > JALYUS01 > JALYUS01. The sequence continues at coordinate 280 of JBPCPB010000391.1, forward strand.
GGGCGACCGGAGACCTTAGAGCAGGCGCTCTTCTGCCGCGATCTCGCCGGTACCTGCGTCTTCATCGGCGTACCCGGCCCCGGCCCGAAACTCGATCTCGACCTTCAGCGCTTCTTCGATACTGGCGGCAGCACCGTCGTCTCGTGGTATGGCAACTGCCTGCCAACGCGGGACTTTCCGCTCCTGGCGGCCTGGTATCAGCAGGGCCAACTGAAACTCGATGAGGTCGTCACGCAGATGATCCGGCTGGAGGATACCGAGGAAGCCTTCCATGCGATGGAGCGCGGCGAAACGCTCCGGTCGGTGATTGATCTGGCGAACGCGTAGATACAAAGGAATAGTCGGTGCATATCCTGGCGATTTCCGGGAGTCTGCAAGCCACCGGAACGATCACAACCTTCGTGCGCGCTCTTGTGGCGCTCGCTCCCGCAGAGATGGAATGTACCCTCTACGGTGGGTTGGCCGATCTCCCACATTTCAGCCCGGATCGCGACAGCGATCCCCCGCCCCCATCCGTCGCGGAGTTACGCGGGCTGCTCCGCGACGCCGATGGCGTGCTCATCTGCACGCCGGAGTATGCGTACGGGATGCCGGGATCGCTGAAGAACGCGTTCGACTGGATCGTCTCATCCGGCGAGTTCGTGAACAAGCCGGTGGCCGCGCTCAGCGCCTCGCCGTACCCCACAGGCGGGGAACGGGCGCATGCATCGCTCCTCTTGACGCTGACTGCGGTCAACGCGGCGATTGTGGAGGGCGCAACGCTGACCGTGCCGCTCGTCCGCACCAAAATGGACGCCAACGGCGCGGTGTCGGACGCTGCAACCGAGCAGGCGCTTCGTTCGGTCCTCAATGCACTGGCGCGGGCGATCAACGCGCACTGACACGATACCCCTCACCGACGCGACCGAAACGAGCGTACACTCCGCCGCTGATGGAGTATGGAACTGGCGGGCCACTTGCTCACGTCCGGGCGTATGCGTGCGCTCCGAGCCACCCGAGGGTAGCCTCCAGCGGGGCCATGTCAATTGGCTGGAAATTGTCCGCGTAGACCGATGGCGTCTGCCCGAGCGAGTGGCCGAGGTTCGGGTACATATTCAGTCCGTGGCCCGACCGCCCCGACGCCTCAATCGCGTCATCAATCTGCTTCGCACCGGCGGGGTTGACGTTCGCGTCCCGCCCGCCTTGCAGGATCAGTACCTCTCCCTTGTATCCCGGCAGGCTGCTGACGATGGTCGGCGGTGCCTTGTCGGATGTGTACCGGCTGAATGGACCGTTCCGCGCATTCTCATCGAAGTTCGCGAAGTAGCCCTGGAAGAACGGCACGATTTCGCCCGCAATATCGAGTTTTCCATCGCCATTTGTATCTATCTTCGGGTTCAGTCGCGGTACGTTTGACGCGGGAGACGCGGCGGCGGACGATGCGGGCGCGGTCGCCGCCGGTGAGGCGGAAGATGTTGCCGGTTGCGACAGATCAAGCGTCAGGAGCGCGGCGGCGCCCGATGCTGTGCCGGGGTTGTTCCGTAACGCGGCTAGGATCTCCTCAATCGTGATCGCACCGTCTTTGTTCGTGTCCGCGACATCGCGCAGGAAGCCGACACCGACATCGAGCAACTGGTACGAGAAGGTATCTTTCCATGTCCCCGCAACCGGCCCTTGAAGGGCCAGCCCGATGATCTCGGGATGCATCAGCACGAGTTGCGTCGCGTGCGTCGTTCCCTCGCTCCACGCATAGAGGAAGAGCCGCTTCGTGTCCACGCGCGGGTTCGTCCGCGTGGTGAGATAGACGGTGTTCGCGTCCGCGAGCAATTGCTTTTGGGAGAGGGCGTAAAATTTCCCCGTGACGCTCGGATTCTGTTGGTCGGTCGGGCCGGTGATGTAGTGCTTGTTGTAGCGGACGACCGCGTAGCCGTTCGCGGTCAGATAGTTCGCGATGTCGCGGAAGATGTGCGACTTTTCTCGCCCGGTCTGCCGGTCGAGGATCGTGAAATCCATGTCATACGGCCCGGAGCCGGGAATGAGAATGACCGTCGGGAAGGGGCCGTTGCCCGTCGCCGGGTAGGTCAGTTGGGCGCGGCTCTGGAAGTCGCCGAAGTCCACGGTGAAATCTTCGTGCGCGACGTTCGGGTTGCCAGCCACGGCAGACGCCGCCGGGCTACCGGACGCTGTTGCCTGCGCCGTTGCCGCGCCGCGCGCGGTGGTTGCCTTTCCCGTGCCGCCAACCGCAGTCGTGGAACTCACCCCACGCGTCGGCTGTGTCACCGAAGCGATGGCAGCCGTCGGACTGGCAGCGTTGGTCGTCGGGCGTGGCGTCGCGGTCGGGCTGCCGCCGCACGCGACGACCAACATGCCGAGCGCGCCGATCAATCCGAAGGACAATCGTGCGGGTGAGGAGGTTCGCGGGTGACGCATCATTCCCATTCCTTCCAATCCGACCCCAGCGCCGCTCATTGTGGCGCGACCAATCCTTCCTTGAGCGGCGCGCAAGGGCGATGCCAGCGCGGGATAACCGAACCCCCTTCCAGATCAGGCAGGCGGCGGATAGGATAGCGCGATGTTCGACCATACGGAGATCGCAGCAAGATGGAGGATGCCGTGTTCGCGCTGATTAAGGAACTGACTGAACTCGCTGGGCCAGTGGGGCAGGAGGGAATCGTCCTCGATCACATCGAGCGCGTCTGGCGAGAGGCGGGTGCGCGGACCGAGCGGACGCGCACCGGCAATGTCCTCGCGCGGGCGGGCGGTACGGGCAAGAAACTGCTTCTCGTGGCGCACGCGGACGAACTCTGCTATCTCGTCCGGGCGATAGATCCCGCCGGATTCCTCTGGCTGGCGAACGGGCAGGCATGGCAGCGCACGACGAGCGTGCGTAACTGGTTCACCGTCGGGCAGCGCGTAAAGGTACTGGCGCGCTCCGGCCCCTTGCCCGGCGTGATCGCTAGTACGACGGGGCACCTCGCCTCATTCGCCCTCGACGAGCCGAAAGAACTGACGTGGAACGACTTCTGGGTGGATACCGGCCAGACGCGCGACGAATTGCTGGCGCGCGGTGTAACACCCGGCACGCGCGTTATTTGGGACGC
>JBPCPB010000052.1:0-6525 GCA_050999735.1 Thermomicrobiales bacterium
TTCGATGCCCTGGCGGCGCACGGTTGAGCGGACGGCGGCCGAAGTGGCGTGACGTGCGCCGCTTTTGTGAGAACGAAAAGTTCGATCACTTCTCCAGTGACCATGAGTACTACGATAAGACCTTTCAAGGTGGGGAAACAGCAGGCACGAAGATTTCGCGCGGCGTTGACGGAGAAACGCTCGATCCAGGCATCTGGCACAAGGTTTGGAAGCAGCAACTTCGACTGCAAAGCGAGGAGGACTTTTGGCGCGGTATGCGGGGTGAACCCGTCACGTACGATATTCCCCCGCCGCCCGCCGCCTCGGAACCGTTGCCTGACTATCTGCGTCGCTATCTCACCGCCATCGAACATCTTGACGATGACACCATCGCGCGACTATCGAAGGATGAGGCGATGGAACGCTATCAGCGATACCTTGCCCGTGAAATACGTCCACCAACAGCGAACCGATGAACAGATGACTGGAAGGGAATAGGCAATCTTCCGAGAGTAGGTAAACCATGCCAGATGTGCCAATCGTTGACGCTCATGTCCATCTCTGGGACCCGACGGCGTTTCGTATGCCGTGGCTTGACGGGAATAAGAAACTGAACCGACCCTACAGCCTCGCGGACTACCGGGAGCAAACGGCGGACCTGCCGATCGAGGCGATTGTCTATCTGCAGGTCGAAGTGACGCCCGCGTACGGATTGCTCGAAGCGTGCTGGGCGGCGGAACGGGCGGTGGAGGACGATTTGCTTCAGGCGATTGTCGCTTGGGCGCCGCTCGAAGATGGCGAATCGTGCCGCACCTATCTCGACGCTCTGGTAAAAATCTCTCCGCTCATCAAGGGCGTGCGGCGCGTCACGCAAGGAGAAGCGGACCGGGAATTCGCTAGCCGGCCCGGTTTCGTCCATGCCGTGCGGATGCTGCCGGAGTTCGGCCTTTCCTGCGATCTCTGCATCTACCACCCGCAACTGCGGAGCGCTATCGAACTGGCACGTCAGTGTCCCGATACCCAGTTCGTGCTCGACCATATCGCGAAGCCGGACATCGCGGGGTGTCTGTTCGATCCGTGGCGCGCGCGGATGGCCGAACTGGCGTCGCTCCCGAATGTCTGCTGCAAGATCAGCGGTATGGTGACCGAGGCGGATCACGCCACCTGGACGCCGGACGATCTCGCGCCATACGTCGCCCATGTGCTGGCGGTCTTCGGCGACGATCGCGTGCTGTACGGCGGCGACTGGCCCGTCGTCCTCAACGCCTCGCCGTACCGCCGCTGGGTCGAGACGCTCGACGCCCTCACCGCCCATCTCCCGGTGGCGGCGAAGCGCAAACTCTGGGCCGAGAACGCGCGGCGGTTCTACCGGATGCAGTAACGAGTAACGAGTGGATCGCATCTGCTCGTTACTCGTTACTCGTTACTTCCCAAGGAGCCAGCGGGCTTCCAAGTGGGTCAGGACGCCTGCCGCACGCGCGGCGTCGAGGGCGCGGTCGAGGTTCGTTGTCAGCGTTTGCGCGTCCTGCTTCGTCGCGATTACGTAGCCGTTCGCCAGCACTGGTTCCGGCAGCATCACGAGCGATGGATCGGTGGCGGTGGTATGACGGGCGGCGATGCCATCGAGTACGACCGCGTCCAGGGTACCGGTGCGGAGGTCGGCGAGGGCGGCGTCACCGGAGTCGTACGTACTTTGCAGCCGGATCGGCAGGCGGCGGGCGAGCGCCCGGGCCGCGAGGTCGCCATCGGAGCCGAGTTCCGCGCCGACACGGCGGTTCGCCAGGTCAGCGGGCGTGCGAATGTCGCTCCCCGCCCGGACAATCGCGCGCTCCCCCATCTCGACATAGGGCGTGGAATAGGCGACATCGCGGCGGAACTCGGGCGTCACGGGCAGCGCGGCGATCAGCGCGTCCACCCTACCGGTGAGCAGGGCGTCATAGAGTGCGTCTGACGGTGTATTGATGATTGCGGCACGCACGCCGAGGCGACCGGCGAGATCGCGCGCGAGATCGGCGTCGAACCCCTGCAGATCGCCATTCCCCGGCATCGCGAAGGGCGGCACGCCCGCATCCATCCCGACGCGCAGCGTCCCGCTCTTCCGCACGCCCGCCCATGTTTGGTCCTGCACACGCCCTTCCGCGCGTACGTCATGGAGGAAGCCGATAAAGGGGGCGACGAGCATGATGGCGACGAACGCGGCGACCATTGCTTCGAGCGGGCGGGCATTCCGCCGCGTCATGGTGCGGTTTCCTGCGGCGGGCGAAGCGCCTTTTGCACTTCGAGATAAATCGGCTTGGGTAGGAAATCCGGTGTCACGAAGGTCCAGTTATCCTGCGCGGTGTGTGTGGCGAGCGGCAGGCGGAACTGCCAGAGCGCGACGCTGCGCGCCCACGGCCAGTGCTCCTGCGCGTAACGGTACGCGGCGACGGTGTAGCGGACGCGGTCGGCGGGCCGCACCGCGCCATCGAAGCGGGGGCTGTCGTTCCAGCCGCCCTCGGTCAGATAGACAGGCTTCGCCGCATCGCCGCGCGCTACCATCAGCGCGCGTACCTGCTCGGCGTGCCGCCAGGTGCGCGGGTCGCTGCCGGGGTCGGCGTCGGGCGAATGCGTGCCGCCATAGTCATGCAGGGCGAGCGCGTCGAAGTACGGCGCGGCGCCGGCGTCATAGAGCCGGTTCAGGTAGGTGAGATCATTGAGGCCGAGCGGGGAACCGTCCGGCTCCGATGTCGGCGCGAGTCCCGCCGCGAGGATTTCGATGTCCGGGTTCGCTGCCTTCGCCGCTGGATAGACGGCCCGGAGCATCGCCGCGTAGCCCGCCGGTTCCACCGGCCGCAGGCCCCATTCGAGCGAGAGATTCGGCTCGTTCCAGACGACGATCTGCGTCACCAGCCCCCGGTAGCGCGCCGCGAAGGCCGCGACGAGCCGCGCGTAGGCGGGATAGCCGCTCGTGTCGAGGTATTTCCAACTCGTCTCCGCCGGTCGCGCCCATGCCGGGACGCCGTCAATGCGGGCAATCACCGTCAGCCCCTGCCGGTGCGCCTCGCCAATCACGAGGTCGGCATGCTTCCAGTCGTAGGCATCCGGCCCATTTGGTTGGAGATAGAGCCAGGGGAAGTACTCGACGATCCATGATGCGCCCATTTCGCGCACCATCTGGAGTTCCCGGTGAATCGCCGCCGGGTTTGCCTCCAGCGTGAGCCGGGTATGGATACCTGCCTGCGGATCGGTCGTTGTGATCGGTGGTTCTGTCGCGGGAGTGCGCGCAATCGGCGCGGGCGCTTGCGGATCGGGCGCATCCTGGCGGGGCCGAAAATCGGTCCACCACCCGATAAGCAGCGTCGCGCAGAGAAAGAGCAGAGTGAAAATCTCGTTGCCATTTGGCTTGCGAAAACGATACCCGGTGTTGCGCCCCATGCTCCCTACCCCTACGATTGCGCCCGCAGCAGTGTATCATGCTGCGGCATCATGAGCCGAGGACTGAGAAAGGGCCGATCCCGCTTAGTCCTTCGTCCTCCCGACCGAACGGAGAGATCTCATGGAGCGGCGAGTTGGGCGGCGAGCGTTGTTGGGTGCGGCGGCGGGCGCGCTGGCGGCGCTCGTCGCGGCGTGTCGCGGGCCGGAGGGAGAGACGACGTTCCGCCCTGCCCGCACGGTAACCGCCGTCGGCGTCGGCGGCGGAGCTGCGCCCGCGAACACCGTTGTCATCCCTACGGATCTCCCCGCCAGAAACCCGGTCGGCACGATTTTTCCGGCGCTCCCGAAGGGCGCGCCGGCGCCCGATCTCTTGCGGATGATTGGCTTCGTCCCGAACATGCAGGACGCGACTGGCGGACTGCTGAGTTTTCTGGATCGCTGGAAGGGAACGCTCACCTTCGCCAATCTCGGCGCGGTGAAGAAACTCTACAGGTACGATACCGTCCACGCATTCAGCGACCTACAGGCGCAAAATATCAACGTTGCGGACTACACCAACGCGACCGCCGGTTGCTATCTGACCGAGTTTGTGGGACTGACAGACAGCCAGAATGCCTACCGGGATGCCTTCGGCTACGATGTTTTCCAGGTGGATCGGGAGGTCAGCGCGGGTCAGCCGCCGGACTCACTTTCGCGCATGGAGGGCGCCTTCGACGCGGGCGCGATCACCGCCACATTGCAGATGGGCGGCTATACCCCGACGAGTCAGGATGGTATCCCGTACTACACGGTGCGGGGGGATGGCGAACTCAATCTGTCGGACCCGCGTGGTCGCCTCGCCCTCGGCCGCCTGAACCGCGTCGCGGTGAATGCGGAGCGGATCACCGCCGCACCGACAACCGCGCTGATCACCGCCGCGCTGGATGCCGAGATGAAGAGGACGGCGGCATTGGATGGGAGCGCAACGCTCCGCGCCCTCGCCACCGTCCTCGGTACGGTGACGAGTATGGCGACGCTCCCGCCGGGTGCGTCGGCGGTCGTCGAGGCGGTCATCCCGCCGGAGCAACTGGCCGCGACAACGCGCGGCTGGGGCGCGCTCCATCCCGCCGAACTGAACGCGATAGGCTATACGGATGCAGGCAACTTCCAGCGCACGATGCATGTCGCGCGCGTCTACACGAACCCCTCTGACGCGGCGGCGGACGCCTCCGAACTCGTCAAGCGGTTGCAGGGGTACCGGCTCCGCTCGCAGCAGACGCTCCTGCCGACGTATGCGACGGCGGTGACGAGCCGGACGGCGACGGTCGGCAGCAAGGGCGTACTCGTCGCGGATGTCGCGCTCGCTCCCGATCCGGCGCGTGGCCGCTTCTGGATTGATCTCTATCTGAACCGCGACACGCTCTTTCTCGTCCCCCAGCCGATACGCCTGACTGGCAGCCCGCCGCCGGTGACGCCAGCGGCGAGCAGCAGCGCCCGCCCCGCGACGCCGCGCGCCAGCACCACGCCTTAACTCCGCGGTCGCGTCCGTGACTATGAACGACCGGAGAGCATCGGCAGGAAGGGTGACGGCATCTCTTTCGGCTGCCGATCCATCACCAGCAGCCACAAGGTTTCGGCCTCGGCCCGCGTGACGGGCTTCGTGTCTCCGTGCGCCGCCCGATTGCGCACCGCGCGCAGTTTCGCGATGAAGATGGGTAGATGCGCCCACAGGTCGGTCGCGTGAAAGAACCGGCCTTCGAGGAATCGCTTCGCCGCTGGTAGCGCATCGCAGTGCGCAAGCAGCCGTTCCGATTCATCGAGCGTCGGGGGGATGTTGCGCGGCAGCGAGATGACTCTGCCGTTGACGATGAGGCTCCGTTCTCCCTGCAATTTCGCTACGAGCGGACCCATGACGTGCCGGTGCAGTTCGCGCTCGAAGGCGCGGGCGATCGCGACGACCGCCTCGGCGGGCGCGCTCCCGCGGATCGGACCGGGGAGGAGTGGCGGCGGGGTCAGCATCAGGAACGATGCCCGCACGAGTTCGTTGCGCGTCTGATCGTCCAGCAGTGTCCAGATGGGCTTGAGCGCGGCTGCGGTCTCTTCCCACGCCCTGACCTCCGCCGCCTGCACCCGCGCCTCCATCGGGTCCACCTGCGGGGCGATCTCGCGCTTCACGAGCGTCTCAATCTGGGCCATCAGCGCCTGCATCCGCGCGGTCATGTCCGCTTTGAGACTCTGCAACTCCGCGAGGGCGACGAACTGCGAGAGATCAATCGCCGGGGGCGGTGTCGGGCCGGGTTCGACAATCTCCGCCACAGCCACCGGCGTGGGCATCTCCGGCGTGATGGGTTGCTCCGCCGCGAGGAGGTTCAACAAGGGCAACGCCTCGACCGCGACGGGGTTCGTGACGACCCGCGCGTGGGCGACGAGCGTCGCGAACGAGGTCGCGGTCGTCCGCTCGAAGATGTCCTGCGGCACCTTGACGTACTGCCACGGCACATTGGTCAGCCGGGTGGCATCCGCGCACCATTGGGCGGCGCGGGCATCCTTCTGGGCAACGTCCGCATCCTCGCGCCCCTTCGTCTCGACGAGGAACATGCCGTCCGCCGTCCGCACCAGATAATCGGGGCGATAGAACCGCAGTTTGCCGGTCGTGCTGACGTATTCGATCGTGAAGCGCATCTGGGTGACGATTTTTGCGTACGCCCGCACATCCGGCACGATGTCGAGGAACTCGGCCATCTGCCGCTCGAGGGCATTGTCGCAGGCGACGAGGTTGAAGACCGTTTTCGCGCCCGGATAGGTCGCGCCACTCCACGGGAAGGGGTTCGTGTGCGCCACGGCGAACGGCGCGTTCTCTTCCTCCGGTTCCTGCTCGGCGACGCTGATGCTGTTGATCGCATCCACAAACGCGGCGACGAGCACCTCGCCGACTTCCTCATCGAGGAGCCGCCGCAGGATCGTGCGTTTCTCCCATTGTACGGGGCCGCCGAAGAGGACGTTGGCGATGTACTCGCGGACGAGTGGGGCGATGACGTTGAACCGGCCGGGGAATTTGGTCGCCTTCAGGATGTGCTCGGTCCAATAGGCGACGATGTCATTCGCCACGGCGGGGTAGGGGATGCGCAGTTTGAACTCATCCTTCTTCTCGCG
>JBPCPB010000015.1:0-3963 GCA_050999735.1 Thermomicrobiales bacterium
TGCCGCACGACTCGTGCTGATAAAACTCGATGAACCGCGTCACGGCGCACGCCATGCAGACCGTCTCATCCAGCACCATCACCGCGCCGGAGCCGAGCATCGAACCCGCCGCGCGGCAGGCGTCGAAATCCATCACGAGGTCCATCACGTCCCGGCCGTCCGGGAGGGTCGCGGGGAGAATCGCTGCCGAACTGCCGCCGGGGATGACCGCCTTCACCTTGCGCCCCTCGCGCATGCCGCCGCCGTGCGCGACGAGCTCGCGCAGCGTGATACCGAGCGGCAGTTCGTAGTTGCCGGGCTGGTTGACGGAGCCGGAGAGCGAGTAGACTTTCGGCCCGCAGTTCGGCGCGACGCCGATTGCCGCGTACCACTCCGGCCCGTTCTTGAGGATGAAGGGGACGTTCGCCAGCGTCTCGGCGTTGTTGATAACTGTCGGGCGGCCATAGAGGCCGACGACGGCTGGAAAGGGTGGCCGGGAGCGCGGCATCGGGCGCTTGCCTTCGAGCGATTCCAACAGCGCCGTCTCCTCGCCGCAGATGTATGCGCCCGCCCCCCGAAAGACGGTAATTTTCAGGTCCACGCCCTTGCCGAAGATGTCCGTGCCGAGGAAGCCTGCCTGTTCGGCTTCCGCGATTGCCTGCGTGAGCCGCGCGGCGGGCAGGCCGAACTCGCCGCGGCAGTAAATGAAGGAATGCGTCGCGCCAATCGCATAGGAGGCAATCATCACGCCCTCCACGACGATGTGCGGGTCCCACTCCATGATCGCGCGGTTATTGAAGGTGCCCGGCTCGCTTTCGTCCGCGTTGCAGCAGACATACTTCGGGCCGGGGATATCCGGGACGAACCCCCACTTCGTGCCGGTGGAGAAGCCCGCCCCGCCCCGCCCGCGCAGGCCGGAGCGCTTCACCCAATCCGTTACCTCGGCGGGCGTCAGTTCGGTGACGGCGCGCCGCCAGCCCGTATAGCCCCCCCGGCTCAGGTAATCATCCAATTCCCACGCGCCCTCGCGTCCGACCGATGCCGTCAGGAACGGCTCGAACGGTGCGGCGGTTGTCGCTGTTTCTTCAATCACGGCGGCCATTAGTTTACCTACCCCCGGCCCCCTCCGTCCTTCAGCGTGGGAGGGGGTGACTTGTTGCGATACCGAGGCGTTCCCCATAACGTCCTAATCTCCATGAGGCTCGCTCCCCCTTCCCACACCGAGTGACGGAAGGGGGCCGGGGGTTAGGTCGTCTCCCGCAATTCCTTCACCAGTTCCGTCACCTTCTCGCCGGTCATCTTCTCGTGGTACGTCGTATTGACACGGAGCGCGGGCGCGCCACCGCAGGCGGCGAGGCATTCGATGGTGCGGAGGAGTGTGACGCTGCCATCCGGCGTCGTTTCGCCGACTGTGATGCCGAGTTCCTCCTCCAACCGCGCGATGATCCGCTTGCTTCCCCACAGCGCGCACGAGAGGTTGTCGCAGACCTCGACAATCGCCGTTCCCACCGGCTGCGTGAAGAACATCGTATAGAAGGTGGCGAGGCTGTGAACGTGGTGCGGCGAGACGCCGAGCAGCGCGGCGACTTCCGCCGACGCCTCCGCCGGTACGTAGCCAATCTCGTCCTGCGCCAGCCGGAGCGCGTCGAGGATCGCCGATTGCACCTTCGGATACTTCGTCTTCAGCGCGACAATCGCTTCCCGCGTCGCTTCGGTTAGGGCTGAGGACTGAGGACTGAGGACTGAGGTTATGTATTCTCCCCCTTCCTCGCGGGAAGGGGGCCGGGGGGTTAGGTCGCTTCTCATCTATCTACCTCTCCCATCACCGGATCGAAACTGCCGATGATCGCGACGAGGTCGGCGACCAGCCCGCCCTCGGAGCAAGGACCAAGCGCGTGAAGCGACGCGAATGAGGGCGCGCGGAAGTGGCAGCGGTACGGCCTGCCCGTGCCGTCGGAGAGCAAATAGACGCCGAACTCACCGCGCGGCGACTCGATGCATTGATAAACCTCGCCAATCGGTGGCTTGTACCCTTCCGTCACCAGTTTGAAGTGGTGGATCAGCGCCTCCATGCTCCGCTCGATCTCCTCGCGCGGCGGCAGGGCGATCTTACGGTCGCTGGTCAGGATCGGGCCTTCCGGCAGGCGGTCAAATGCCTGCCGCGCGATCTTGACGCTCTCACGCATCTCCGCGACGCGCACGAGGTAGCGGGCGTAGACATCACCCTCCGTCCGCACTGGGACGTTGAACTGGTACTGGTCATAATCCGCGTACGGATCGTCGCGCCGCAGGTCCCAGTCAATGCCGCTCGCCCGCGCACTCGCCCCGGTGACGCCGAGCGCGAGGGCATCGTCGGCGCTCAGGACGCCGACGCCGACCGCTCGCTCGCGGAACAGTCCGTTGTTCGTCAGAAGCGACTCGTACTCGTCAACGTGCGCGGGCATCGTCTTCAGGAGGACATCGCATTTACGCAGGAACTTCTTCGTCAGGTCGTTTGCCAACCCGCCGGGACGGATGAAACTCGTCATCATCCGCGCGCCGGAAATTTCCTCGAAGAGGTCGAGTAGCGCCTCGCGCTCGCGGAAACAATAAAAGAGGGCGCTGAGCGAACCGAGATCCACCGCCTGCGTGCCGAGCCAGACGAGATGGCTGGCGAGGCGGCCCAACTCACTGAGGAGGATGCGGACCACCCGTGCCCGTTCGGGAATCTCGACTTCCATTAGCCGCTCGACGGCGAGTGAGTACGCGAGATTCATGCTGAGGGGCGAGAGGTAATCAATGCGGTCGGTGAGCGTGACGGCTTGCCAATAGGTCTTCTCCTCGGCGGTCTTCTCGATGCCGGTGTGGAGATAGCCGATCTCCGGCTGGCAACTGATGACCGTCTCGCCGTCCAGTTCGAGCACGAGCCGCAACACGCCATGCGTGCTCGGATGCTGCGGCCCCATGTTGACTTTCATCCGCCCCGGGGGAGTCGGCAGTCGGCGGTCGTCAGTCGTCGGTTGGTCCGAAGTCAGCATCGCCGCCAGTGCATCCGAAGAATCATTTCCTCGACTGCCGGGCGCCCTCTGGGCAGTAGCCGACTGCCGACTATTCTCCCTACGCATTCGCTTTCCTCCGCTTGCTGGTGATTGCCGCGACGGTGTGCGTGAATTCGACCGGCTCGCCGCCGGCACTCATGTCTTTGCGGAGTGGATGGCCGACCCATTCTTCGGCGAGCATGATGCGGCGGAGGTTGGGATGGCCGCTGAAGGTAATCCCCATCAGATCGTAGATTTCCCGCTCGAAGAAATTCGCGCCGGGCCAGAGCGACACGATTGAGGGCACGATCGCGTCGCTCTCCGGCACGAAGACGCGCAGCCGCAGGCGCACCGCCCCCGGCGGGCGCGCGGCGAGATGATAGATGACGCCGAAGCGGGGCGTGCCGCGCGCGATCTGGCCCGGCATCGCCACCGGATAGCGGAGGGTGTCAATCGTCGTGATACCCGACAGGCGCGCGAAGCCGTGCGTCTCCTTCAGCCACGCGGCGGTCGCGAAGAGCGCGTCGGCGGCGATGGTCGCGGACGCCTCGCCCCGCTCTTCGTCCCACGACAGTAGCGCGTCGCAGCGCGCCGCGAGGGCCTCGTGCAGGGAAGGATCGGGCAGTGTCATGCCGCCCCCGCCTTGATTCGTTCCTGCAATTTGATGATCGAGTCCATCAGCGCCTCGGGACGTGGCGGGCAACCGGGAACGTACATATCCACTGGGACGATCTGGTCCACGCCCTGCACGACGGCGTAGTTGTTGAAGATGCCGCCGCAGGAGGCGCAGTCGCCCATCGCAATCACCCATTTCGGGTCCGGCATCTGGTCGTAGAGCTGCCGGAGCACGGGGGCCATCTTGGTCGAGACGCGCCCGGCGACAATCATCAAATCAGCCTGTCGCGGCGAGGCCCGGAAGACCTCCGCGCCGAACCGCGAGACATCATGGGTCGAGCCGGTCGTCGTA